>JAFGGF010000034.1 GCA_016930735.1 Prolixibacteraceae bacterium | reverse complement strand
GCAGAAGGCATAAACTGGATGTTTTTAATATGGATTGATTTACCACCAACTTCCAGTTTTTCAGAGAAACGGTTCCCTGTATAACCTGTAAATTTTACTTCTTTTTCGATGGTTTCGCTTTGCCCGTTGGCGGTAGCGGTAATCTTTATAAAGGTTGCTGTCGATATAATTGAATTTGAAGATTTGCCCTCGCGGATGTGCATTGTCCCTTCAAAACCAAAGTATCTGGTTAGGGCTGCTCCTGCTAAAATCACTATAAAAGCCACATGAAAAAGAAATATCGTCCATTTCTTTTTTGTAATCAGTTTATTTACAAAAATACTTCCTGTGAGGTTAATGATAATTACAAATAGTAATACTTCGAACCACCATGAGTTATAAATTAAAATTTTCGCGGTTAATGTTCCGTAGTCATTTTCTACAAAAGTTGCATATCCTATGGCTATTGCAAAAAATATCAGCAACAACCCGGTAAAAAACATTGAAAATAAAAAAGATATAAGTTTTTTCATTTGTTAAATATTTTGTTTTTAAATGCTACCCCAAAAACCGGGAGTTTTTCATGGTGACAAAATTAGAAAGATTATTCAGCGGAATAAAAAAGTGCGGAGTTTTAAAATCTGTCTAAAAACTAAAACTCCTTTGCTTTATAAAAGCAAAGGAATTTTATTATTATAAAATGAATATAATCCTGTTAATTCAATGTTGGGTCAGGATGGGCTATTTTTGCCGAATATTCTTTGTAATCAAATCCTTTAAAAGTCGGGCTTTCTTCGTTATGACATTTCTTGCACACCGCTTCTTCAGGTAAGATCATCCCTTTAGTGAGTGCAAGTTGCTGGTTTTTCATAATTGTAGCTGATTTGTAAATACTACCAGGTCCATGGCATGATTCACAAGAGACACCCTCTTCAACTTTAATAGTTGCTACCATACTTTGATCAACACTTGCTGCAGTTGAATGGCATTTTAAACATTTAGGATTTTTTTGCTCATCAGCACTTAATGATTCCATTGCTTTTGCATGAGGTCCGGCAGCCCATTTATCATATTGAGCACCCTTGTCAGCTTTGTTATGGCACATTTTGCATTTGTCTGCTCCAATATATTTATAGGATTGGGCGATACTTGCTGAACTGAAAATAATTATCATTCCAAACAAAAAAACTAACTTCCTGTAATTCATAGTAAATTATTTTAAATTATACTTTATAAATCTTTTAATTAATATTAAAACCAATTTTTCTTTCCAAAAATAAATACTTTGTAACCTTTTAAAAATGCAACTATTTTTTTTATTCTCAAAAAAAATGCCATTGATATTTATCCGGATAAATTCCTTTTCAGTTTGTTTACTAATATAACTGTGAATGGCACATTGAACACAACTCATCACGCCAGACTTCTCCGATATCGACAGGATGCCTGAATTCAAGTGGTATGTTTGACTGAGAATATTGCAAACTGTCGGCTGTCCCCTGCGCTAAAATATTATGACACAAATTACAGTCCCTTGAAATTACCTTCCCCGATGAAGTTGAATGCCTGTTGTTATGGCATCTGTAACAGCCATCCGATTCCATATGCCCGATATTGTTTGGATACATTTTCCAGCTTGCCTTCATATAAGGGAAGATATTTTCCGAATAGTCTTTTTTAATCTGCTCTATGGCATTCAGGACATCTTTTTTCCTTTCAGAAAATACATCGGGATAACCTGTTTCATAAAACTCGGTTATTTGTGATTCAATTGCAGAAAATGCACTGTCTTTATCGGGAAAGTCCTGATAAAGAACCAGCATTGCAGCCATTTTTATTGCCGGCAGATCTTTTGGAATATTTCCGTTAAACATCGATTTGTCGATAAAATTCTGCGGAACTTCATAATTATGTGAAGGCCGGTTGTGGCAATCAAGGCAATCCATGACCCTTGTTTCCAGTGAGTCAATCTGTGCCTCGCTAAATCCTGATTCTTCGTCGGTATAAATGCTTACTTCTCCTGTTTTGAGGTTGGTATATTTTACCCATGGAATAACCTGCCGGCGTTCGTCATTTGTTTTATATTCAATTTTAACATTTGGGTCAATATGTTGGTGGATACCACTTTCAAAACCGTTTGTCGTATATTGAGAGCTGGTTTTTATCTGTAACTGAATAATTCTTTCGGTATTTTCTTCGTCGGCAATGAATGAATGTTTGGTTCTGATACTCCTGTCGTAAAATTTTTCAGGCCAATGGCATTCTTCACAGGTTTCCCGTGCAGGCCTTAAATTTGCAATCGGAGTCGGAATAGGTTGAGGATATTTTTTTGCAATCACGGAATATACCTGGTACAATCCCGATAATTTACTTTTTACATACCAGTCGGCACCTGAGCCAACATGGCATTCGACACAGGCAACTCTTTCATGCGATGACCCGTGATAGGTGGTGTATTCCGGTTCCATTACCTTGTGACATAGTTTTCCACAAAATTCAACCGATTCAGTATAATGAAATGCCTCGTAACTTCCTATAGATGAAATTATAAGAAGAAATACTGACCCGATTAAGAATATAATGGCCGCATTTCGTGTTGCTATATTATTTAAATCGAATACGGGCCACCTGGCAATTTTACCTTCTCTGGCAGCTTTACGGGCTTTTTTTCTGTTAATCCTCATCCCGATGGGGATCAGGATTAATCCAACTATCATAAATATCGGTAGGATTATATAAATAAATAAACCAATATATGAACCTCCGAAACTGAAGAGTGTATTTAAAATCAGTAATGATAAAATTGATGCCAGATTGAATATGGCAAGAATAGCTCCCGAAATTGAAATCCAGTTCCTGAATGATGCCGGTAATTTCATATTTTATAATTTTAGAACATATATTTTAAAAGTCCAAGTTTGTAAAAATAAGATTACTAAACAATACGGATTTGTAATTTAAATGGTTTCTATATATGCCTGATTATTATGAAAATATGTTCACAGATACTCAGGTAAGACTTTAAAATATAAACCTTTTTCATAAGGTAAAAACATTAATTTCAGATGATGAAATCCTTTATTAATGTGTTAATAATGAATAAATAATTAATACGACAAGGAAAATTCCTGTAAACAGGAAGATGAAACCGAATAATTTAATCAATAACATTTTGTTTTTTGATATTTTTAATTCAGTTACAAGAGAATTCAACTTGCCTGATTTTTCAAGTTCCTCATATTCACGGGGACGATCTTCTTTAAATTCATCAAGTGGGATGTGTCCTGTAAAAATTACTGTATCCATAGGGAAGGCTTCCGGTCTTAAATGTGTATTAAAGAAATGGATAGTAAAAATAAATCCCACTGCAAGCAATGCTTCATCGCTATGGATTATTTGAGCAACATTTATTGACCATCCCGGAAGGATATTTGTAAAAAATTCAGGGAACCAAAGCACCAATCCTGAAGACCCGATAACAACAACTCCCCAGAAAACAGCCATATAGTCAAATTTCTCCCAGTAAGTCCAGCGGCCGTAATTTGGCCTTGGTCCTAATCCCACAAACCATTTTATCGACGCCCAGAAATCACGTAAATCCTGACGGTTAAACATGAGTGAATCTTTCCCAAATATAAAAGTCTTAAAGCTTAAACCATTCTGTTTTTTAATTTTAGTCAGATTATACAAGTGGAAAAAGAAATATCCAAACGTAATAACTGCTGCAATACGGTGCAATATGCCTGCCGTATAAACCCCACCAATAGTACGTGACAGAACTTTTGCCCATTCCGTATGTGCAAATTTTAGCATCATCCCGGTTAATGCAAGGAAAATAAAACTGACTATAATAAAAATATGAGTAATACGCTGGATTTTTGTAAAGCGGCGGATATATTTCCCCCCACCATCTGTGGATTTGTGTTTTTTCTTTTTCAGCATAGCACTTAATGAACGGGGCAACCATAATAAAGTGTGAAGGCCAAAAAATATAAATACAGTTAACAACAATCCTGTCATTGCCCAAAATGTATAAAAAAGCCAGGGGAATTTATCCTTGTTATAATGGGTTGCATGTGTAAGATACTGGGTAAATTTCATATTAGCATCGGTATGGCACTTCTGGCATGTTTTTACAATATTCCTTGGTGCAATTGATGAATTTGGATTATCCATTTTCAGGATTTTATGCGCACCATGGCAGTCGGAGCAACGTGCTGCTTCCAAATAACCAAGCTGATACGCTTTGCCATGATATGTTTCCATATAAGTTTCTGACAGGTCACTGTGGCACATTCCACACTGATGGGTTATCTGGGTCATAAACTCGTCCTGATCTGTTGCTGAAACTTTATGTGCTGAATGGCATGTTTCACAGGTTGGATATTTGACATCAGGATTATCGGGATTAAAAGCATGGTCACCGGCAATGTATTCATCATAAATACCTTTGTGGCAGTTTCCGCAGGTAGCTGCAATGTTTTTTGGATTAACCGATGAACGTACGTCTGATTCTTTCAGCATAAAATGCGACGTATGACAATCTGTACAAACAGCGGTTGATAATAATCCCTTTTCTACCAGACTCCGGCCATGTGCGCTGGTTGAATAATCATGAAATGCATCCGTTTCTTTAAGATCTGTGTTTTCCAGGGCCTTGCCGTTTTCCTGATGACATTCGCCGCACAGCTTTGGTATGGATGAGCGGAAAACCGGTGAAAGTGCATTTGTTGAGGGAATAACCATGTGGGTGCCATGACAATCTGTACAATACGGGGCGTTTTTATGCCTGCTGAAATAAGCCTCGCCATGGCCACTTGAAAAATAAATTTCAGATTCTTCGGCATGGCAACTTGAACAGTCGACATTACCGGCTGTTTCACATGGCCTTGCAATATTTGCGGTAACGTCTGAATGGCATTTAACACAGGTAATATTATCATGGGCTGATCCAATAAACTCTGAAATATCAACATGGAGTGAAACCTCTTCTCCGTCTTTTTGCATGGAGATGTTTTCATCTTCATGGCATTTGAGGCAGGTTTTATCAGAAATATTTTCGATAATATTTTTCATCTCCACTTTATGGGGAGGGTGGCAGTCAGTGCAGGCAGGGATAGCTCCGGGTTTTTTCTCCCAAAGTTCCCTGTTTATTACTTTAAGATGTACATCTTCTATACGGGCATGGCATTTCATACAGGTTTTGGCAATGTTTGCCGATGAAATGGAAGAATTCATATTTGTGTGAGGCAGGATCAGATGGTTCCCATGGCAATCGTTGCAGGTTGCTGTAACCACCAACCCACTTTTAAATAAACCCTGGCCATGAATACCCTGACTGTAATTTTCAAGAATATTATGCTCTTCAATATTATATGCTCTTGCTACTGGAGCCCCTTCGCGATGGCATTGCCCGCATAAAACAGGGATATTCATTTTATATGTCCGGGAGTCAGGATTTCCGGAAGAAAGAATATCATGGGTACCATGGCATTCCTTGCAGTCAGGAGCATTTTTATCACCCTGCTGAAAAGCCCTTCCATGAATTCCCATCATATAATTGGTATTGGCATCATCGTGACAATTTGAACAATTAACTGGTGTTAACCTTTCAGGATGAGGGAATTCTTCTACCGCTGCATCTTCATGGCACGATGCACAAGAAAGGTAATTATGGACGGAATTACTTAGAGCATCAGGTTTAATATAAAACGATATTTCCCTGCCATCTCTGTAACTGGTAAGGTAAGGATCATCGTGACAGGTCAGGCAGTCATCATCTGATTGCGCTAAAATTGTACCATCAACCGAGAAAATAATTATTATTAAAAAGAATAATTTAAGTAGATTATATTTAAACCAATAAATATTAAAAACTGATTTACCTTGTTTCTTTTTTAATATCAGATAATGCCTTCTCATCATACCCTTCTCCTATTTTGTCAATTCATTTTCAGTTTAGTGCAGGCGTTCATTTATTTTTTTCAATATGATGCCATCCGGTAATTATACTTTTAAAATTATCCAAAGGTGATTTTCCAATGGTTGAAACATAAATATGGATTACAAGAAATATTGAAATAAAAAATCCCATAGCTGAATGCAATACGGCAGTTACAGAAACACCACTAATAGAGTAAATCTTTTCTATTATTATTTCAGGGAAAAACAGCCCTATACCAGTAACAACAACTATCGGTACTGCTATATACATAACTAGTATATAGAAATATTTTTGTAAAGGATTAAACTTTCTTTTTTCCGATAACGGATAAGGAGCACTCATCCCTGTAAACATCCCCCAGGCATAGTATTTCGCCTGCTTAATTGGTCGTTTTAAAAATCCTTTTGGTTTGACAATATAAAAGCTTTTGTTATTTGTAAAAAGATTGCCAAAAAAGAACAAAAGGTAGTTTAGTGTTACTGTTATTCCCGATACATTGTGAATGTTTATACAAGTATTAAATCCAATCAGTGGGTTTTCAGATCCCGATTGTAAATTTATTCCTGTAATAATTAACAGAATAATACACAGTGCATTAATTCCATGCCAGATTCGCAACCATAACGGATAAAAATATATTTTTTGAGTTTCAGTCATTTTTACTTCTTTTTAATAATCCTGAATGTCAGATGTATAACAATACCTCCCAGAGTAGCTATAAAAATAATTATACTGGCAAGTTTTAGGAAAGGGCTTTCCTGCATACCTATTATATATGAATCGTTTGAGAAAATTGTATTCAAAACCCCACCTTCCGAACGTACCTGAAGATTCTGGTATTTGTACAGCGAAGATTTTAACCTTGAATCTGAAGTATGGCATTCAGCACATTTCCTTACCGCTTTGTCTTTACCCTGGATATTGTGAGAAACCATCAATCCATCAACTACTTCGGTATGGCATTCGATACACCTGACATGTTGGAAATGTAATTCCTGATTAGGAAGCCAATTATGAATTTCAACAAGTTTAGGATTTTCATGCCCTGATATCAGCATATATTTTCTCATATCATTGTGGCACGAAAGGCATATTTGATTACTGTAATTTACGATTTCAAGGACATCATTACTGTTTCTGGCAGTGGTCGTATAGGTATGCTGGCTGTGGCATTTTGAGCAGGTGAAGTTTTCTCCGTAAACCTGATAATGAATACTTTTTTTGACTTCTTCATCAATTTTTTCAAATTGGTATGGAGCGAATGTTTCGTCGCCACCATGGCAATCAAGGCATGTAGCCATAGGTTCAAGCTTAAGGTTTGCACTGTGTGGATAAGTTTCATATTCATATGAATGGCAATCAGTGCAGTCAAATTGTTTATGTACACCTTTTTTTAATGCAACTGTATCCTGAATAAAAAACGGATTCATTAACCTTTTCTCTTCTTTGTCCATTAAGTCATTATGGAACGAATATGTTTGGAATGCATGGCACTTCAAACAGGAATGGTTTACCGGGTCATCATACCATTGCCCGGAACTTTTTAATGAATAAAAAGTAAATAGAATGAATGTAAAAATAATTAAGCAGTGCTTCATTTTATTGAGTTAATTGACTTTGTTTTTTATTATAAATTTACTATATATTTCAATTAGATTAATAGTGCAAAAACTTTAATAAAATTGAAAATGGTAATATCCCGTATGAATATTACCATTTTAGAAATTTTATATTTAACTAATAATACGAATTAAAACATCCATAATCTGGTTATAGTAAATCCGATAGCTATTCCATCGCTAAATAATTTATTGTTATTTTTTTGACTATCGAAAAACTCAGTCTGATTCCACATCATAATATCCTGATTAAGTATTCCTGAAGCAGATCCGACATAAATCTGGAAAGCATGTGTGAAAGTAAAAATTTCCACTCCAATAGCCAGATTTGGTTTTGAATAATTAACCCAGCCTCCGGCTTCAGTATAATGTTCAGATATTTGTTTGATTTTTAATGGATTATCATAATTAAATATCATAGAACATTGTGGTGAGAATTTCATTCTGCCATTAAAATGTACTCCAACTTTATCGTGGTCGAAACCTGGCCCTACATAGTTATAATGAGTAAAACTTGCTCCTGCCTGTAATGAAAGCCAGTCATTAAATTTCCTTCCAACAATTATTTGTGAGAAATATGAAAAGCGGTCAAAAATTTCTGCACCCGAAGTACCGAAAACACTTTCGTTACGGCCATCGATGGCCATATTCGTGTAAAGAGCTACAGCTACCGGTATTTTATTATTTGTGGTTTGTTGCAGTATTGTCCACTTGGCACTAAGATCGGTATATTTTTTATTTCTGGTTATTCCTGCTCCAACCTGGAAATTCTTTTTTATTACATAGTTCAACCCAAGCCTCACATTTGCAGATGAATAAATTCCCCACAAATTTGAGATCCCATCAGTCATTGACCCGAATTTATGGTCAATGACAAATTCCAGCGTTTTAACATCCGGAATATAGGTAGTCTGCTGGTCAATTAAAATTCCGCTCGAAAACGGTTCGCTTACCGGAGTATTCTCTTCCTGAGCAAAAACACCGGTAACCAATACAATGCTAATTATTATAAGTAGAAACTTTTTCATAACAGTAATTTGTTTTAGGTTAATTGTTTTTTGCTCCCTGAGTAATCCATATTAATACATTCTGAGCCTGAGTAGCTGTATATTTCCTTTGAGAATGTGTATTGCTATCGGGATTAGGGTGAATATAAATGAGGCTCTCTTCAGGAGTGCTTGTGTTTAAATACCGTGAGGTATTGATCGAAGAAAAAGCATTTCCCTCCGATAAATCCGGTAATTGTTTGCCGGTTGTATGGCATTCAACACAACTGTTTGTAAATATAGGTTGTATCGTCTGAGCGAAACTTATTTGCTCAGCATTCGGGTCATTCGGATCAGGGATTTCAGGAACAGGTTCAGGAACCCAAAATGTATATTCGCATGAACCCAGTCCGAATGCCAGGAAAATAACAACCAGAAGCAATCTAAATGTTTTCATAATTTATTCAGTTTATAATAAATATAAAAAAAGACTTCTGATTCAGGAAGTCTTTTTTTATTACATATTTTTATTTTATTGTAAAGCTTCAATTGTATTAAGCAACAATGCTTTTACATATTTAGGATTGTGTGCACCCAGACTACGATCTTCTTCCAGTCCAATCCAGTTATAATATGCCTGTGCCTGAACCATCGGATAAGTTCCAACAATTGGTTCAAAAGCAGCATCTGCTTCTATATATTCAACAACTCCCAGTTCTACTAATTTGTCCCGTAATTCAACCAACAATTCATGAACTTCAGTTTGAACACCACCGTAATTGTAATCATCAATATTGGCATTATGACATGCATTACAAGCATCAACATTTGGTATGAATGAGTGCCCGCCTTGTCCATTAGTGAATGGAGCCATATGGCAACCTGTACATGAGGCCTGAGCCAGGTGTTTGTTTGAACCTGCTTCGGGATAAGCTACTGAGCCGGGTATTTCTGAGAATCCAACTCCAGATACTACGTTAGCCTGAGGTCCATGGTGTGGCCCGTAGTGTGTATTTGAAATACGGAAAGTTTCTCCCGGGCTTGCAGTATTTGGTTCTGCAGTCCTTGCCTGATGGCACACAGCACATAAATTACTATTTCCGTTCATCTCTAAAACAGTAACTTTGTCTGCATTTGAAACAACCGGATCTTTGGAGCGTAATGCAAAATCCTGCCCTTCGAATGTTTTATGGATACCATGGCAGGTGCTGCATTCCCATGCACTTGGATTTGTAATATCTCCTGCAACTTTACCTAATGTCATTACCTGAACAAACTGTTCATGCGAATGGCAAGGAGCACACCTTGCCTGGCTACCAGCATAATCAACAGCAATAGCACCTACGCTGTGTTCTGACATTGCAAATTCTGCTTGTTTTTGTTCCATGTTTGTTCCAGAGTGGCATACCAGGCATGTTACATTGCCATCAACTCCATCACGGCCATCTGCACCATTTTCACCATTTTCTCCGTTAAGCCCTGCTGGTCCTATTGGCCCTTCTTTGGTACATGAAGCAACAATTATCAAACAAAAAAATGCCAGTGTGGCAAGTTTAAAAATACTTAATGATTTCATAATGTTATGATTAGGTTTTATAACTAAAATTGTTTTAAATGCCCTGTAATTACTATTATTTATATAGTTATTACTGAATATAAAAGTATACAGGTCAGCTGAAATGGGCGAAACTTTTAGGGTGATATATATATATACAGGACAAGATTTAAGTCAACATGAAGATTGACATATGTCAATTAACCATTTTTACTAATAGAAATAAGGGCTTCTTCATTTAATATTTCCATTGAATTGCCATTCGGTTTTATAATTCCCGATGTTTTGAATTCTTTCAAAATTCTGACATAACTTTCTTTTGCCATAGCTGACATGTCGGCTAACTCCTGTCTGCTGATAGGCAGTTGAAAAGGATTGGTTCTGAAAACATCATTTTTTAAATACAGCAATGTATCAGCTACTCTGCCATGCATATATTTTTGGGTCAGATTTACAAGTGTATTTAACAAGGCAGAGTTTTGTTCATTGTGGTGTTTCATTAATTCAATAGCAAAGTTGCTGTTTTCTGAAAACAAACGGAGTATCCTTTCAGAATCGATAAAACAACATTCAACATCGGTAAGAGCAGAAACAGTAAAATGGCGAACATTGTTGGCAAAAATACCCCCACCACAAATAAAATCAAGCTCCCCGATAATTTTCAGAATTAGTTTTTTCCCGTTCATCCCTTCAATATACACCTTTGCAAGTCCTCTTTTCATACATACTACATGTGTTGAAGAAGTATTCTGCTTCAATATAGTTTCTCCCGAAGAAAAACGAATACTCTGCCTGTTTCCCATCAAAACTTCCAGGTCATCTTTTGTTAATCTTGAAAAAACACTTTGAGAGTCATTATGAAAACAACGGGCACAACATACTTCTTTACAATCTTCGCAATTCTGATTTTCCTTAAACGCCATTTCCAAATTATTATTTGCTCCTCACTATATTAACATTTCGTAATAAAATTTGTTTGCCTTTTCCAGTCAGAAACATACAAAAAAAGATTTTAAAACAATAATTTATTTTGTTTTGGTCTTTTGTTCTTTACGGAGGAAAACTTTTAAGGTTTTATTTATATATGAAAAATTGATTATTGAATATCTTCAAACGTTAATCTTGTACCTTTACCTGTAGAAATATTTCCAGTGTTTGTTATAATAACTTCAGCAATGCCATTTTTTTTCGCATTGAATCCATTTTCAAGTTTTGGGATCATTCCTGAAGATATTATACCATCATTCACCATTGATTGAAACTGGTTGAAAGATAAATGTGACAAGGCACTTTCATTATCTTCCGGATCAGCCAGAACTCCCTTTTTTTCAAAGCAGTAGAGCAAATATACAGTAAAGTGATTTGATAATTCTTTAGCCATTTCCGATGCAATTGTATCAGCATTTGTATTTAATAACTGGCCTTTTCCGTCATGGGTCACCGGAGCAATTACAGGGACAACACCTTCTTCAAGCAATAGCCTTAATTCATCTGTATTCACATTTTCAATATCTCCTACATAACCAAAATCAATTTCCGGATGCTTCCGGATTCTTGATCTGATAAGGTCAAAATCTGCCCCGGTAAATCCGGCTGCATTGCTTCCAAAACTATGTAAAAAAGATACAATTCTTTTATTAATAAGGCCCGCATAAACCATTACAATGACATTTAGTGAAGCTTCATCTGTAATTCTTCTCCCCTGAACCATTTTTGTTGGTATACCAAGCTTATTGGCAAGCTCGGTTGCAGAAGTACCTCCACCATGCACCAGTATTTTATTTCCCGATATTTTTGTAAACTCAAATAAAAAATTCTTTAATAAGTCGGGATTTTCAATTACTTTTCCTCCTACTTTGACAATAGTTAAACGGTTCATCTGTTTGTATTTAAAGCAATAAAAAATTATTCAGTATTTCAGATCCGATTCCTCCGCTTTTTTCGGGATGGAACTGGGTTGCATAAAAATTATCTTTTTGTAATGCCGCACTAAACGGGATAATATAATTGCATGTTGCTATTGTATGTTTCCCCAATGCCGCATAATACGAATGCACAAAATAAACGTATTCTTTTTCCTGTTGGTATGTAAAAATGCTACCTGAGAGGTTATAAATTGAGTTCCAGCCCATATGCGGAACCTTTGTTATAAATTCTTCTCTTTCCCTGGGTAGAAATCGTTTAACTTTTTCATCAAAAATTCCTAAGCAGGGTGTATTATTTTCTTCAGAAAAAGAACACATTAACTGAAGCCCGAGGCAAATCCCCAATACCGGTTGTTTTAACGATTTTATCAAATTGTCCAGTCCATTTTCCCGAAGGTAAGCCATTGTAGTACTTGCTTCACCAACACCGGGGAAAATTACTTTATCTGCCGAGTTGATTTTATCGTGGTCTGCTGTTATTTCAGCACTTACTCCTAACCGACTCAGTGCATTTTTTACCGATTCGATATTGCCGGCATTATATTTTATAATTACAATATTCATTTATTTTAGCTGCAATCAAAACAGGTTATTCTGTGGTTAGCAGAAAATCAATAACCTCTTTCATTTCATCAAATTCTTCCTGTTTAAATAATCGGGTCATATAAACAATCTTACCCCTTTTATCAATTATAATATTTCTGGTAACACCTGCGCCTTGTGCTGCAAACGAATAAAATATTTTTGCTCCGGGATCAAGTGCAATTGGATAACTTATTTTTATATCATTAATAAATTCTTTAACCCTATCAAGTGGCTCATCCATATCGATCCCGATTAAGGCAAAATCGTCCCTGTTCTTATGTTTCAGCCATATTTCATTTTCAATATGAGGCATCTCGTTTCTGCAAACCGAACACCAACTGGCTGTAAACTGTAGCATTATAACCTTGCCTTTAAGGTCACTTAATTTTAATTTGGTTCCATCGGTTAATACTGTTTCAAAATCGGGGGCTGCCTGCCCTGTTTTTACAATATACCCATAATCTTCCGGTATCTCTTTACTTGGAATCTCTTTTAACTGTGCTGATAATGATAAAGTTATAAGGATTGAAAAAAGTGTGATTAAATTTTTTTTCATAAAAGTAGTTATCAATTAAAAACAACAGTCCTGTTATTATAAACCAAAACTTTACGTTGCAAATGTTTATAAACCGCTCCCGAAAGTACAAATTTTTCCAGATCACGTCCTTTTCTGATCAGTTTTTGTACTGTGTCGACATGGCTGCAACGTGTTACATCCTGTTCAATAATTGGACCTGCGTCAAGTTCATTGGTTACATAATGACTTGTTGCTCCAATAATTTTCACTCCTCGTTCATGTGCTGCATGATATGGTTTGGCACCTGCAAATGCCGGAAGGAATGAGTGGTGAATATTAATGATCTTATTTGGAAATTGTGAAACAAAATCCTTTGAAAGTATCTGCATATAACGGGCCAGTACAATAAAATCGATGTTATTTTTTTTCAGTAATTCGATTTCTTTGTTTTCCTGTTCAATTTTATTCTCGGCTGTGATCGGGAAATAATAAAAATCAATATCAAAACGTTCAGCAACAGGTTTTAATAAATCATGATTACTGATTATCATGGGAATTTCAACATCCCATTCACCTGCCGTATATCGGGCAAGAATATCAAAAAGGCAATGTGGCATCTTAGAAACAAATAATGCCATTCGGGGCGTATTATCTGAAAAATACAATTTCCATGTCATTCTCAGTTTGGAACCAATCAGGGTTTCAAAGTATTCACCTATTTTATCAGAAGGGATCGCAAATCCATCCAGTTCCCATTCAACCCGCATATAAAATATTTTTTCTTCCCTGTCGACATGCTGGTCCAGATAAATAATATTACCGTTATTCCTGTTGAGGAATTCTGTAACTGTGGCCAGAATTCCCTGTTTGTCGGGGCAATAGATCAGCAGGATTGCAGTGTTTTTCTTTTCACGTAATGATTTGATAGTCTTCATAATTATAACGATCCTTTTGTTGAAGGTAGTTCAAAATTAAATATATCACGTTTAACTGCTATTTTTATTGTTTTGGCAAAGGCTTTAAATATAGCTTCAATTTTATGATGCTCATTTGCCCCTTCGGCTTTAATGTTCAGATTGCACCTGGCAGCATCGGAAAATGATTTAAAAAAATGGAAAAACATTTCGGTTGGCATGTCGCCAATTTTTTCACGATGAAACTGAGCCTGCCATTCGAGCCAGGGGCGTCCCCCGAAATCAATGGCAACCTGGGCAAGGCAGTCATCCATTGGCAAAACAAAACCATAACGTTCGATCCCTTTTTTATCACCTATGGCTTTATTAAAAACCTCGCCAAGTGCAAGTGCTGTATCCTCAATTGTATGATGTTCATCAACTTGCAGGTCGCCGATTACCTTTATTTTCAGATCGGTACCTGAGTGCTTGCCAATCTGATCCAGCATGTGGTCGAAAAAATGCAATCCTGTATTTATTTCTGAAATACCATTACCATCCAGGTTCAACTCAACTTTAATATCGGTTTCTTTTGTAATTCTGGTTACGGTTGCTCTGCGCGAAGGAGCAGCAACACAGGCATAAATATCATCCCAATCGTCAGAAATCAGCGCACAGGAATTTGCCAAACCTGCTTTTTCAACTTCTTCCGACATTTCTGCTTTATTAAAAAGTATGCCTTTTGCACCAAGGTTTTTTGCCAGTTCAATATCGGTAAGCCGATCACCAATTACAAAGCTGTTAGTTAAGTCATAATCACCTTCCATGTATTTGGTAAGTAACCCGGTTCGTGGTTTCCTGGTGGGTGCATTTTCTTCTGGCAAGCTTCTGTCTATAAGAATGTCGTCGAATATTATTTCCTCATTTTCAAAAGCTTTTAACATTTTATTCTGAACCGGCCAAAAGGTTTCTTCCGGGTAACCTTTAGTTCCCAATCCATCCTGATTAGAAACAATTACCAGTTCATAATCCAGATTTTGCCGGATAAAAAACAGGTTACGAAACACTTTAGGGATAAATTCAAGTTTTTCCAGTGAATCAACCTGAAAATCATTTGGTGGCTCAACGATCAGTGTTCCATCCCGGTCAATAAATAAAACCTTTTTCATTGGTGTCGATTATAGTTATTTTCTAAATTAAATCATTTAAGGAATCAATCAGAATTTCGTTTTCTTTTTTACTTCCCACAGTGATACGAAGACTATTTTCACATAGGTGCACACGCGAACGGTCGCGGACAATTATTTTATTTTCAACAAGATAATCGTAAATTCCTTTTGCGTCAAACATTTTTACCAGGATAAAATTAGCATCTGATGGATAAACTTTTACAGTAAATGGAAAATTGCTGATTTTTTCTGCCAATTGTTTTTTTTCATCCAGAATTTTTTCAACCCACTTTTGTTTGTCTCCTTCCTGCTCAAGTAACTCAAGTGCTTTTTCCTGAACCAGGATATTTATATTATATGGGTATTTTATTTTATTCAGAATCCTGATAATTTCCGGTGAAGCAAAAGCCATTCCCAGCCTTATGCCGGCCATTCCCCATGCCTTTGAAAACGTTTGAAGAATAACCAGGTTATTATGTTTTTCCAGTTCAGGAAGAAAACTCTTTTCAACCACAAAATCAATATAGGCTTCATCTAAAATAACCAGGCCCTGAAATTCTCTTATTATTTTTAAAATTGAATCCCGATGCAGGCTGTTCCCTGTCGGATTATTTGGGGAGCAAAGGAATGTCAGCTTAGTGTTTTTATCTGAAAGGCTTATAAATTCTTCAGGATTAAGCTGAAAATCGTCATTCAGAGAAACCTTTCTGACTTCAATATTATTCACATTTGCTGAAACCTCATACATTCCATAAGTTGGGTCAGTTGTTATTATATTATCAATACCCGGTTCACAAAAAGCCCTGATCAGCAGGTCAATGGGTTCATCGCTTCCATTTCCCAGGAAAATAATATCTTCCGAAACATTTTTTAACGATGCGATTTTCTTTTTCAGTTTTCTTTGTAAAGGATCAGGATACCTGTTATATGGGCTGTTGAATGGATTTTCATTGGCATCGAGGTAAACCAAAGCCTCGCCGGTATATTCATCACGGGCTGAAGAATAGGGCTTTAGCTCTTGTATATTTTTTCTGATCAGTTTATCGAGATCCATGTCTGTATTTAATTATTTTTCAATTTGTTAAGCCTGATTGAAACAGCATTTTTATGTGCATGTAAAAATTCAGCTTCAGCAAGCAATTCAATTACCGGACCTAAAGCTTGTAATCCTTCACCTGTTATTTCCTGGAAGGTTATTTTTTTTGTAAAACTATCGAGGTTTACACCGCTGTATGATTTAGCCCAGCCATTGGTTGGCAGTGTATGATTGGTTCCTGAAGCATAATCACCGGCACTTTCAGGTGTGTAATTTCCTAAAAATACAGATCCGGCATTTTTGATTTTAGTTGAAATATCCTCATGATTTTTTGTCGCAATGATCAGATGCTCAGGCGCATATAGATTTATCATTCTGATCATTTCTTTTTCATCTTCCATTACAATTATCCTGCTGTTTACCAAAGCTTTTTCAGCAATTTCTCTCCTTGGAAGTGACTGCAGTTGTAATTCCAGTTCTTTCTCAACTTTTCCCGGAAAATAAGCATCGGTAGTAACAAGAATAACCTGGCTGTCGGTTCCGTGTTCAGCCTGCGATAAAAGGTCAGAAGCCACAAAAGCAGGATCGGAAGAATTATCGGCAACAACCATAACTTCTGATGGCCCGGCAGGCATATCTATTGCAACATCGTTCATGCTGACCAGTTGTTTGGCTGCTGTAACATACTGGTTTCCGGGACCAAATATTTTATCTGTCTTAGGAACTGTTTCTGTCCCGAATGCCATAGCCCCGATTGCCTGAACACCTCCAAGCTTATATATTTTTGAAACCCCTGAAACTTTGGCTGCATAAAGTATTGCCGGATGAATTTTCCCGTTTTTTCCCGGAGGAGAACATAAAATTATTTCTTCGCATCCTGCAATTTGTGCCGGAATTGCCAGCATTAAAACCGTAGAAAACAATGGGGCAGTTCCACCGGGAATATACAATCCAATTTTTTCGATGGCTACCTGTTTTTGCCAGCACAAAACACCTGGCGCAGTTTCAATTTTATTAACTTCAAGCTTTTGAGATTCATGAAAAGTTTTGATGTATTGTGCTGCAATCCCAATAGCTTCTTTTAATTCTTTATTTAAGCTGACCTCTGCCTCCACCAATTCGTTTTTACCTAACTGAATATTATCGATGGCAACACCATCAAATTTTTCTGTAAATTTTTTGAGTGCTGCATCTCCTGCATATTTAATCTCTCCCAGAATATTCTTTACTTTATCGTACATTTCTGAACTGTCAAAAAGGGGACGTTTTAGGATATCCTTCCATTCCCGGTACTCAGGATTAATAAAAGTTTCCATATCAGGTAGTTTGTTTTTTTATTCTTAAAGCAATAAAATTTCCTGAAAAAAGCAACACAATTCCAAGAAAAGCATAAATATTCCATCTGTAACCCTCAAAAAATGTTGAAATTACCATAGCAATTGCCGGAGTTAATAATGCAATATAAATGGCTCTGTCAGGACCTATTTCCCCTAAAAGTTTCAGATATGATGAAAATGCGAAAATAGAACCAAAAACTGCCAGATATAATAAGGATATCAAATAGGAAGAATTTGTATTAAAGTTTATAGGTTTATCCAGAATTACTGCTATGACAAACATCAGAATTCCACCATAGGTCATTCCGAATGCATTCGACTGGATAACAGGTATCTTTTTTTTCTGGCTGTATGCTGATACAATATTTCCCAGCGATGCTGATACCAAACCGCCCAGGCAAAAAAACAATACAACAAAGTCGCCGGTATTCAGGCTGAAATTATCAAATTCTTTTTTGAAAAGTAAAAAAGTACCGCCAACACCCAGAATAGCAGCTAAAATAACTTCAGATTTTATTTTACCTTTCAGGAAAATTGCATTAAAAACAATATTAAAAAAAATAATCAGTGAAAAAATAACAGCTACAACTCCACAGGTCAACATTGTTTCGGCTTTGTAAACAAACCAGTAATTTATCCCAAAAAGGCTGATTCCAAGCAGGAACATAAAAAAATGTTCGCGAAGTGTAAACTTCATATTTTTTCCGGTAATTATGCTGAAGAGGAAAAGGATGATCCCGGCAAGCATAAACCTGTAAGAAACCGAAACCAGCGGATCGGTTCCCCCCAGCTGAAATTTAATGGCATACCAGGTCGATCCCCAGATTAGTGTTGGAATTAAATATAATATGTATTGTCTGGATGTCATTTTAAAAAATCATTTTTTCGATTGGTACAACTAAAATGCCTTCTGCACCGGCTTTTTTAAGTTTTCCTATTACTTCCCAGAAATCGTTTTCTTCAATAACCGAATGTATTGAACTCCAGCCTTTCTCGGCCAGAGGTACAATTGTAGGACTTTTTATGCCAGGCAGCAAATTAACGATATCGGGAATTTTTACATCAGGGGCATTCAATAAAATATATTTTTTCCCCTCAGCCCTTTGAACCGATTCCATCCTGAAAATAAATTCATCGAGGATTTCCTGTTTTTCGGGTGGAAGGTTTGGATTTTTTATCAGCACAGCTTCTGAATTCATTACAACTTTCACTTCTTTTAAGCGGTTACTGATTAGTGTCGAACCTGAGCTGACTATATCAAAAATAGCATCGGCAAGCCCGATTCCCGGGGCAATTTCAACCGAGCCGGTAATTACATGGATTTCAGCTTTTATATTGTTTTTATCGAGATATTCCTGCAGGATAACAGGGTAGGAGGTGGCTATTTTTTTCCCGCTAAAAAACTCAATCCCTGAATATTCGATCGATTTTGGTATAGCTAATGAAAGCCTGCATTTGCTGAATCCAAGCCTTTTTGCTATTAAAACACTTTGTTTTTTTTCGAGCATCTCATTTTCACCAACAATACCTACATCTGCAACAGAATCTGCAACGGTTTGAGGAATGTCATCGTCGCGGAGGAACAATACTTCCATAGGGAAATTTTTTGCAGAAGAAATCAGTTTCCGTTTTCCGGGAATTAGTTTTATTCCCGTATCAGAAATCAGTTTCATCGATTCTTCGTTTAACCTTCCTTTGGTTTGAATGGCTATTTTTAAATTTTCACTCATACTGTTTTTTAATAAAAAATGGCCTGCCAATTCCGGCAAGCCATTATTAATTCATATCTTATTATCAGACAAAACTATTACGACCTACCGGATTTCAGTAGTTTCCAATGGTGGCCGCCATGTCTGAATATTGTTTTCATTTTTATTTATTTAAGGCAAGTATAATTATAATTTATTTTCCTGCCAAAACTAATTGTGATAATTCGAAATAAGAATACCGGAATTAATATTGAAATAATTTTAATCCGTATTACAGCTTTTCGGCTGTAAGTTTCATTTCAGTTCCCTGCGTGGTAACAGTTCCAACCATTTTACCTTCTTCAAGTTTAGCTTTGACTGAAATAACATCATAATCCGGCTGGAGTTCAAACAAAAGCTCTTCGCCTTCGATTGTAATTTTGTTCAGTTTAAAAACATTGCCCATATCATCATTGACTTCTCCTGCCAGTTTTTTATCCTGTTCAGTAATTTTTAAAATTCCTGTAAGAGTGCCATCATAAGTTTCAACTGTATATTTCCAGTTTCCAACAACATCTTTGTTTTTTAATTTGGCTGCATCAGCAGTAAAAGTTACTATTCCCAAAACAATAAAAAGTAATACTAATTTTTTCATGACTTAATGGTTTTAATTTGTAGTTGATTAATTGTTCAAAAATAGAATAAAATGAATTGAAAATCAAAAGTTCGTACATATATTGATGAAATCAGAATTTTTAAAGCGATGTACTTTTTAGTGGAGGCGGAGATTATTTTTGAATTTTATTTATTTTATTCAAACATATTTTTCATTTTCTCAAAAAATCCTTTTTCAGAAGCCGAAGGCCCTCCCTGAAACCCTGGTGAATCCATCAGTTTTTCAAGAATCCTTTTTTCTTCGTTTGAAAGTTTTTTGGGAATCCAAACGTGTATCCTTACAAGTAAATCACCTCGTCCGTAGCCATTCACATCGGGTAATCCTTTTCCACGAAGGCGAAGGATTTTTTCGGGTTGCGAGCCTGCTTCAATTTTAACTTTTACCTTTCCTTCAACAGTAGGTATTTCTTTGGTTGCTCCCAGCACTATTTCCGGAAATGAAAGAAAAAGGTTGTAAATCAGGTTATTGTTATCCCGGATCAGTTCGGGGTGGTCTTCTTCCTGAATTACAACGAGCAAATCGCCGTTAATTCCTCCACGCCTTCCCATATTCCCTTTCCCTGAAACATTCAGTTGCATACCTTCGCCAACACCTGCCGGGATTTTAACGCTTATAATTTCTTCATCCCTGATAACACCTTCGCCTGCACAATGATGGCATTTGTTTGTAATGCTCTGCCCGTCGCCATGGCATGTAGGGCAGGTCGTGGTGGTTTGCATCTGCCCAAGCAGTGTATTTTGAATACGTGTTACATGGCCGGTTCCACGGCAGGTACTGCAGGTTGAATAGGATGAACCCCCTTCGGCACCCGTTCCGTTGCAATGTGTACAGGCTACATATTTTTTAACTTTTAGTTTTTTCTCAACTCCATTGGCAACTTCCGAAAGGTTTAAAGTTACCTTCACCCGCAAGTCAGAACCACGGTTTACTCTCCTGCCTCTGCTCCGACTGCTGCCGAAACCACCAAAACCACCAAATCCGAATGCATCGCCAAAAACATCACCAAACATCGAGAAAATATCATCCATCGACATCCCTGCACCGCTACTGAAACCACCCTGGTTTCCTAATCCTGCATGGCCAAACTGATCATACCTTTGTTTTTTTTCAGGATTGCTTAATACTTCATATGCTTCAGCAGCCTCCTTAAAATTTTCTTCAGCCTGTTTATCTCCGGGATTTTTATCAGGGTGAAACTGGATCGCCTTTTTCCGGTAGGCTTTTTTTATTTCCTCGGGAGAAGCATTCTTACCTACTCCCAATACTTCGTAAAAATCTCTTTTAGCCATAATTTATTTTCAACATTGAATGCTATTCACCAACTACAACTTTGGCAAAACGAATGACTTTATCATTCAGGGTATAACCCTTTTGAATAACATCAACGTTTTTCCCTTTTAAATCGTAAGAGCCAGCAGGTATTTTTGTAACAGCTTCATGAATTTCACAATCAAATTCCTGTTTTAAAGCGTCAATTTCTTTTACATTGTTTTGTTTCAGGAACTCTCTGAATTTATTGTAAATCAACAGAGTGCCCTGTTTGGCCGGATTGTCGTCATCAATTTCTTTCATCGAATCCAATGCACGGTCGAAATCATCAATTACAGGTAGAATATTCATCAGGATATTTTCACCACCCGATTTTATTAATTCAGCCTTTTCTTTTAATGTCCTTCTCCTGTAATTATCGAATTCGGCCTGTAATCTGAGGTGTTTGTCAGAAATAGAAGCCAGCTCATTTTCGAGAGATTCTATTTTTTCTTCTCTTTTGTCTTTTTGGGGTTTTCGTTCTGCTTTCTTTTTATTTTTTTTCTGATCCTCGTTTGATTCTTCAGAAGCAGTATTGTTTTTTTCTTCTGTAGACTCTTTATTTACAGGCGCTTCCTGTTCATTTCTTATATTTTTATCTTCTGCCATAACTTTTTTCTGGTTTATTTTGACCGATTCAGCCAATCAAAAATTTTGCCATGCAAATATAAAAGACAAATTGACACCTTGTAATAAATGAAGATGTCAATTTGTATTTAAGGGGAGTGTTAATAATATTTTTTATTTATTTTGACAAAGCTTCCAAAGCAGCTTCGAGCCTTGGTCCCCGAAGATTTTTTGCTACAATAATTCCGTCACCATTAATAAGGAAGTTTGCAGGTATGCTGTTTACCCTGTAAATCATGGCCTGTTTTGACTGCCAGTATTTTAAGTCGCTCACATGATTGGGCCAGTCAAGTTTATCGGCTTTTATGGCATTAACCCATGAGTCTTTCGAACGGTCAAGCGAAACACTGAAAACAGTAAATCCGTTACCGCCATTGAATTTTTTGTCCTTGTATTTATTGTAAGCATTCACTACTGTTGGATTTTCCCTTCTGCAAGGAGAACACCATGAAGCCCAAAAGTCGATCAGTACATATTTTCCTTTCAGGTCGGATAAGCGCAATTCGTTGCCGTCAACCGATTTTTCAATAATATCGGGTGCTTTATTCCCGACTTCAATTCCCAGAGCTGCATTTTGCTGCTGGCCAACTGCCGGGCTGCTGGCAAAAATTATACTTGCAATAACGAGTAATTCTAATAAAAATAATTCTTTTCTCTTCATAATTAATCTATTAATTTCTGGTTTGCATTTTTTAATAAAGCTCAAAAATATAAAAAGAAGATAAATTCAAAACAGCAATTCACCATTAAATGTTTAACAGGATGTTAAAATCGGATTTCGGATTTTATATCCTTGTAATATTTGCTCCGATAGCATTCAGCCGTAAATCTATATTTTCGTAACCCCTGTCAATCTGTTCAATATTATCGATTTCGCTGGTACCTTTGGCAGACATTGCTGCTATTAACAGCGCAATTCCAGCCCTGATGTCGGGTGATGTCATTTTTGTGGCTTTCAGGCTATGCTTTTTGTTGAGTCCTATAACTGTAGCCCTGTGTGGATCGCAAAGAATTATCTGAGCCCCCATGTCAATCAATTTATCGACAAAAAACAGCCTGCTTTCAAACATTTTCTGATGAATCAGGACGCTGCCTTTTGCCTGGGTGGCCACTACAAGGAAAACACTGAGTAAATCGGGAGTTAATCCGGGCCAGGGAGCATCCGAAATTGTCATTATCGATCCATCGATATAAGTGTCAATTTCGTAATTTTTATTTGCCGGAATGAAAAGGTCATCATTTTGTTGAAGCACGCGAATTCCCAGCCTGCGAAAGGAATCAGGAATAATCCCAAGGTGTTCCAGCCCAACATTTTTAATGGTTATTTCGGAACCTGTCATGGCTGCCAGTCCAATAAAACTCCCAACTTCGATCATATCGGGCAGAATAGTGTGATTACAACCTGATAATGAATCAACACCTTCAATTGTCAACAGGTTTGAACCTATCCCGGAAATTCTGGCACCCATTTGAGTCAACATTTTACAAAGTTGCTGTACATAAGGTTCGCAGGCTGCGTTGTAAATGGTAGTTACACCTTTTGCCATTACCGATGCCATTACAATATTTGCTGTTCCGGTTACCGATGCTTCAT
This sequence comes from Prolixibacteraceae bacterium, assembly GCA_016930735.1. Lineage (GTDB taxonomy): Bacteria > Bacteroidota > Bacteroidia > Bacteroidales > Prolixibacteraceae > JABMQB01. The sequence goes on along the minus strand of JAFGGF010000034.1, from coordinate 64 downwards.
CTAGCAACATATAATTTCCGACAAGTTTTTTTGCATCGATATTGTAACAGTGGTTTTTTGCATC
>JAFGGF010000207.1 GCA_016930735.1 Prolixibacteraceae bacterium | reverse complement strand
GTAAAATCCATCGGACCAGCAAGCATACGAGTAAAAGGAAGAGTACACAGATGTTCCGTTGTAATTCTCAATGACCATTTATTGTATTCGTTCCCCAAAACTCCTTCGCGGGTCACAAGATTAGGATAAGTCCTCCTCCAACCGGTTGGTTTGTAAGCACCGTGAAAATCAACCATCAGATGGTATTTAGCTGCCGTTTTTACAACCCGGTGATACCAAATAACCATTTCCTGGTCATCGCTGTCCATAAAATCAATTTTAATTCCGGCAACTCCCCATTTTTCATACAGGGCACATGCTTTTTCAAAATCACCCCGGTTCACATCGGTATTATATAACCAGAGCCAGCATTTTACATTTTTATTTTTTGCATATTCCAAAATCTCCGGCATATTTAACTGGGGTGCAACATTAGTGATATCAGCATCGGGTTGGTTAAACGGCCCATACCATTGCCAATCGATAAGCATATAAGGCCATCCCATCGAAGAAGCCAGGTCGATGTATTCATAAATTACCGGTTGCTCCATTTTAACTTCGCCGCTCCACCAGTGATCCCAGGCACTTATCCCTGGTTTGATCCACGAAGGATCGTCAATTTCACAAGGCACATTCAGATTTTGAATTATTTCCGATTCAACCAAATCTCCCGGATTTTCACCTATCATTATCACACGCCACGGAGTTTTGTGAGGCATCCTGAAAATTACTTTATCACCATTTTCAGGTTGACCTTTCCTGGGAGACAAAGCTGTACGCATCCCATAAGTTTCAGGATTTAAATCAGGTTTCAAATACATTCCGGCATAATCAACAAGTGCTGCTTCAGTAATAGCAGCATAACAATTGTCCTCAACTTTAACAGTCATTGGCAAACCGATAACCATATCGGAAGTAATGTCTCCCAGCTTTCTCTGAAAATGCTCAACTTCCTGCGATGTTGTATAACTTGCATAATTGACGGCCCAACACATAAAATTTTCAGGAAAATTGAAACTTGACAATTCATCTTTTAAAACATACTCACGGTTCCCAAACTGTGATGGAAATTCAGTCCGGAAGGCAACACCATCATTAAACACCCTGAATTCAAGGATTATTTCCCGCTGAGGGAATTTTATTTCCTTTGCCGTTATGCGTATAAAATTATATTGATTTTTGATTGATTCATATCTTTTCAGAACAGGCTTCCAAATTTCATTAACCGATCCTCTTTCTCGATTTTCAACTTTCATATACCTGCCCAAAGGAGGTGCCTGCGCAAATACAAATTCAATGTATGATTCATCCAGGATCATTTTCTGATTAAAAGAGACCCCGTAAGTTATTTGATCATCAATATTTATGGAAACGGAAGTTTTACTGTCAGGTGAACTAATCAGAAAATTCTCGCCAAACAATTTAAATACAATCAGAATGAAAAAAATAAATACAACTAATGATTTCATATATTCAAGGTCTGTTCAGATTATAACTAAAGCGTAAATTTAACACTTAACACCGAGTAAGAAAAATAAATATGAATTTCTTAATTAAAAATAATTAATGCATATTGATCTGATTTTACATATCAACTTTTATTTGCCATTTATCGATCAAAAGTCATTAATATGTATATTTGAAATTAAGCTTAGCAATAAAAATTCGTTATTAATCTAACTACTTGCCAAATGACTTTTTTAAATAAACCAACCAAAATCTTTTTCCTCCTGATAATTTCAATATTTCTAATCAATTGCTCAACCCGGAAGGCCTCTGTTACTAACCTTTTGGTAGATTATATGGAAACCCACCTTGGGATCGACATTCAGCAACCACATTTCAGTTGGCAAATGGAAACACCGGATAATTTCCGTGGTTGCTTTCAAACTGCGTATCATCTGGTTGTAACAGATCAATCTGGTGAACAAGTGTGGGACAGTGGGAAACAGGAAAAAAGTGAATCCATTGGAATCAAATATGAAGGTGCCTCGTTAAAACCTGAAACAAGATATAACTGGACAGTAACTGTCTGGGATCAGAACGGAGATCAGGCATCTTTGTCTTCATGGTTTGAAACCGGATTGATGAATACAAAAATGGATGCATGGGAGGGTGCCAAATGGATCGGAGGCGGCCCTGATGATATGGTTTTATATTCGCATTATCTTTCGGTTTTTAAAATAGAATACACTCTTCAGTTGGATAAAACTTCCGGATCAACAAAGGCAGGTTTTATATACGGGGCAAATGACGACCGCCTTTTGAATAAAGATTTTAATATTTATGGAATAGAATCTGCAAAAAATGAAAATTATATAAAACTCGAACTTGATATTTCAGAATTGGGAAAAGTAACTTCAGGTAAAGCAAAACTGAAAATTTACAGGGTAGGTTACTCCCCAGACGATTCTGCCCAAACACCATTCAAAGAATTTGAAATATCAGAATCAATAATTTCAGAATCAAACAAATACGATCCCCACAGGATTTTTATGGAAAGTGTTTTTGGAACAACATCTGTTTATATTGATGGAATTAGTAATGAAAACAAAATTACATCAGCGGGAAATTCATTTTTTGGTCCTTCAGGGGTAAATCTGAATCCTGTTGGAAGTGGAGGTGATTATATTGCGTTTCCGATGGTTGCTGATATTGGTTTTTGTGTTGATCCGGATCAGGAAGCTTTTTTTTCAGATGTTGTTATAAAAAATTACCGCGAACCTTCCAATATTCTGTTTAAGGAAAATTTGAAGGAAAGTGAATATGATGGAATTTATTCGGAATTTATTAAAGATATGAATTCCGGGATCACTGTTTCAGAAGGGAAATATCATTTAATAGGAAATGAAAACGGATGTTTTTATGTAGCTGATCCAAGCCATAATTCAATGCCCGTTTTACGAACCTCGTTTGTACCCGACAAAAAAATTAAAAAAGCACGTCTTTACGTTACTTCAAGAGGTATTTATGAAATTTACCTGAACGGGGAAAAAGTTGGTTCTGATTATTTTAATCCGGGACATACTCAGTACAATAAAACTCACATGTACCAAACCTACGATGTGACAACAATGCTTAATCCTGGAAAAGAAAATATAATTGGAGCCATGTTGGGTGAAGGCTGGTGGAGTGGCAATTTTTCTTTTTCGGGAAATAACTGGAATTTTTACGGCGACAGGCAATCGTTGCTTGCCAAACTTGAAATAACTTTTTCAGATGGAACAACAAAATCGGTTGTTACTAATGATACTGATTGGAAATATTTTAACAACGGACCTGTTCAATACGGAAGTTTTTTCCAGGGAGAAGTTTACGATGCCCGAAAAGAATCAGAAATTCAGGGTTGGAAAAATCCCGGTTATAATGATGAAGGCTGGGAAAATGCTTCGGAAATCAACCTGGAAGGAACTGCTTACATGAATGAATCGACAGGTGGTTTTGGAGCAGGAACTTCTTTAAACTATAACGACTTTAAACTTATTGGGCAGATTGGGAAAAATGCTTCAGTTATAAAGGAATTAAAAGCTCAGTCTGTTACAGAAGTACGCCCCGGAATTTTTGTTTACGACATGGGGCAAAACATGGTAGGAATTCCTAAGATTGAAATTCCAAACGGACAGGAAGGACAACAGATCAGGTTGCGATATGCTGAAGTCCTGTACCCGGACCTTGAAGAGTATGGTGATCTGTCGGGAATGATCATGCTTGAAAATATCAGGGCAGCCCTTGCCCAGGATATTTATATTTTAAAAGATGGAACAAACATCATTCAGCCGCATTTTACATTTCATGGATATCGTTACATCGAAATTACAGGAATTGAAAAAGCACTTCCTGTTGAATCGGTAAAAGGATTGGTAATCAGTTCGATCAAAAACCTGACTGCTTCTTATAATACTTCAAATGATAAAGTAAACCGGTTATTCGAAAATATTGTTTGGTCGCAATATGGAAATTTCCTGTCCATTCCCACCGATTGCCCGCAGCGTAACGAAAGAATGGGCTGGTCGGGCGACCTTTCTGTTTTCAGCCGTACAGCAACGTATCTTGCTCAGGTATCTCCATTTCTGAACCGCCACATGATTGCCATGCGCGATGACCAGACTCAATCAGCAAAATTTACAGATATTGCTCCCGGAGGAGGTGGATTTGGCGGTTTGCTTTGGGGAAGTGCCGGTATTACAGTCCCCTGGGAAGTATATCAGCAATATAACGATATTGGAATTCTGGAAGATAATTACGAAGCAATGAAAGCCTACATGCTTCACCTGAATAATTCAATTAATCCTCAAACCGGTTTATGTACCGATGTTCAGCTTGGCGACTGGCTGGGCCCGCAGGTAAATAAACTTGGAGCTGATTACCTGGCTACAGCATATCATATTTTCGATCTTGGGATAATGCAGCAAGTGGCTTCCGTTTTGGGAAAAAATTATGACCTGGATTTATTTACTCAAATGTTAAATGAAAGAAAATCATTCTTTAATACAAATTTTATTAACTCTGAAAATAAAACGTTGGGGATAGCTGGAGGAATGCGATTCGGAGGCAATTCAAATCCACCTGAATACCAGTTGGCAGATACACAAACCTCATATGCTGTGGGGCTGGCAACAGGAGCTTTTAACGATGAGGAAATTCCGGTTATGGCAGAAAACCTGGCAAAATCAATTGAACGTGAAAATATCGATGATTCAGGAATATTATTACCTTCTTACTCTTTGATGACCGGATTTATCGGCACTGCCTGGATAAGCAAAGCTCTGTCAGATAATGGTTATATTGAACATGCTTATAAATTATTACAACAGGAATCATATCCTTCCTGGCTTTACCCTGTCGATCAGGGAGCTACATCCATCTGGGAAAGGTTAAATTCCTACACAAAAGAAAATGGTTTTGGAGGGAATAACAGCATGAATTCATTTAATCATTATTCCTTCGGAGCTGTTGGCCAGTGGATGATGGCTTATTCACTGGGAATTCAACGCGATGTCCCCGGATTTAAACATTTTATTCTTCAACCCGAACCTGACCCAACAGGGAAGATGAAATGGGCAGAAGGGTACTACGATTCAATGTATGGAAGAATCAACAGTCGGTGGGAGGTAAATGAAAATACCCTGAATTATTCAGCAACAGTTCCTGCCAATACAAAATCTACTCTGTATTTGCCAACAAATTCTTTGGAATCTGTAAAAGAAGGTGGGCGACCAGTAAATGAAGTTCCGGCAATTAAGTTTATTAAATTCGAAAAAGGCAAAGCAGTAATGGAACTGGAATCCGGATCGTATAATTTTCAATCCGATTTGTAAACATATTTTCCAAAAAAACAAAGCCCGGTTTTTTACCGGGCTTCATTTTAATCTAATCCTAATCAAACCAATATCAATTTATGAAATGCTTATAGCTAACGGCGCTTTTTCAACTGCTTCCTCTTTTTTTGGAAGAGTAATTACTAAAATTCCGTTTTCGAATTTTGCATTAATTTTTTCAGTATCGATAGAATCCGGAATATTAAATTGTTTCTCAATATTTTTTGTGCCGAATTCCCTGCGCAGATAATTATTTTTATCTTCTTCCTTCACTTCTTTTTCAGCTTTAACTGAAAGAACATCGTTGTGATAATTTAAGCTGACTTCTTCTTTACTGAATCCGGGAAGTACCATTTCAATCCTGAAATCTTTTTCAGTCTCAAAAATGTTTGTTGCAACATTGTGGTTGCTGTATCCTGCATGTGAATCATTGAATAAAAAGCTGTCAAATAAATCATCAACCAAACTTTTGTTTACATGGTAATAAGGATTTCCAAATTTTACTAATTTCATGACTTTTTCCTCCAAAGTATTTTTGTTAATAAATAAATTTTCAATTTCAGAGCTTGCTAATCAAATCAAATGCCGTCGAAAAAATTCAGCAAAAACATCCTTTCAAATCAAAAAAATTGCGCCACATTGTCTGAATTATTGATTTATATGCGCCAATAATTCATCTTATTGAAGTTTTTAGATATGTTTTTAATGAATATTTGTTAAAGATTATTGACTAATTTTACCGGAAATTTGTTTTTATGAGGATCGATATTATTACAGTACTTCCTGAAATACTGGAAAGCCCTTTTAAACATTCCATATTAAAAAGAGCTCAGGAAAAAGGATTGGCTGAAATTTTTATTCATAACCTTAGAGACTTTTCTGAAGACAAACACAAGCGTGTTGATGACTACTCATTTGGAAAAGGAGCCGGAATGGTTATGGCAATCCAGCCCATTGAAAAAGCCATTGAATTCCTGAAATCGCAAAGGGATTACGACGAAATTATTTTCACAACACCTGACGGTAAATTATTTGACCAGAAGGAGGCAAACTTACTATCGCTTAAAAAAAACATTATCATTCTTTGCGGCCATTATAAAGGGATTGACCAGCGTATCAGGGAATCTATGATTTCAAAGGAAATTTCTGTGGGTGATTATGTTTTAACAGGTGGCGAACTTGCCGCTGCAATCATTTCCGATGCAGTTATCCGCCTCATTCCTGGTGTGCTGTCTGATGAAACATCGGCTTTAACCGATTCTTTTCAGGATTATTTATTAAGCCCTCCTGTTTATACTCGTCCTTCGGAATATAAAGGAATGAAGGTTCCCGAAGTTTTATTGAGTGGCAACGACAAGCATGTTGATGAGTGGAATCATGAAAAGGCACTTGAACGAACTAAAAAGTTACGGCCCGACCTCTACAAAAAATACAAAGGAGAAAGTGATTGAAAACTGCACACAACAAACTTTTTATCACCTGTGGCATAAAATATTGAAAGGGCATGTTCTGCATCGTTCAGTGATTTCAGTTTGTGTAAAAACATTATTTTCTGAGAACAATTCTTCCAAAAGATTTTTCAGGTCTTCTTTAAAAGGAACAACCAGTTCCGAAAAATCAAGATCTTTTTTATTATAACTAAAATACGGGCTGAATTTTTTATCAAAAAAACTACGAAGGCCGTAAATTCCAGGTACAATTACTTCATGCGGAAAATACTTTTCTTTAACGATCAGGGAATAAAGCATTGTCTGAAAAGCTTCTTTTTTCTGATCTTTCAGGTTGCCGTCAAAAAGTTGCATAACATCGGAAAAAGACAAAGATTTTACATCACCTGTTTTATAATCAATTACACGATGCTTTCCTCCTACCCTGTCTAAACGATCTATTGTGCCGCCAAGGGGAATTGTTTTTGCCTCATTATTTATTTTAATTTCCAGATTAAAAGTAAAACGTTTCTCAAGAGAGACGATTTCAAAAGGTGTAAAAGTTTTGTCAATTCTTAATAACTGTATTAAATAGGCTTTTACAAATTCATATGACAATCTAAGGTCACCTGCTATTTCAATATTTTCCGGATCTTCAGTTTTAAAATATTCGCTGGCAATCGCCATTCTAATTGCATTTTCAACCTGATATTTTTCCTTTAATACCTTATCAATCCATTCGGCAGATATCCTGCTTTCAGCTTGGTTGTATAAAATTTCAGTAGCTTTATGAAAAATATTTCCAAACATACGGCTATCTACCTCTTCTTCTATTTCATCGCCTTCGGGCAAACCAACTAAATAGCGCAGGTAAAATCTGTACTTGCATCCTATGTATAAAGTCAATGCACTTGGCGACAAGGGCCTCTGTTCAGAGTACCTGTTTAAAAGCTGCCTGACAATTTCAGGTGAAGATTCTACTTCCTGATTCTTTAACTGATTACTCCTGAACCTGAATTCAAGGTTCTTCTGTTTTATTTGATGAGGTGAATCAAAAATCAGTTGATGCCCGAACCGGCTAAGTTCACCGGTATTCAAACCTTCTTTTATTGAATTATAAGTAATGGTAATATTTTCAGCACGCTGAATCAATCTGTAAAAGTAATAAGCCGACATGGCATCCTGGTTATCAACAGAAGGCAACCCAAAAGCATACCTCAGATTATGTGGGATAAAAGAAGGTGCTACAGAAGGGCGTGGCCAGTGCCCTTCATTTAAACCAATGATTATTACATTCTTAAAATCGAGGCAACGTGTTTCAAGGATACCCATAACCTGCAATCCGTTTAAGGGTTCACCCACATAAGAAACAGAAATTGCATTCAAATACTGATTAAGCAACCTGAAATATACCGGTTGGCTGATTTTCTGATCAACTGATTTTTCAACCTCTGAAATAACGGTTTCAAGTTTCTCAAATGCCTGAAAAACTGAAATTATTAATTCCGGTAAAACCTTATTATCAGGCTGTTTACTTTTCAGGTAAAAATAAATCTTTTTAAGGATTGCTTTAAAATAGGAACTATATTCGGAAACATTTCTGGGAATATTAAAAATCAGTTCATGTAAATCGGAAAAATTAAGTTGCCGGGGCAGGATATAAATGCTGTTTTTCTTTTTTGCTTCTTCCTGAAATGCCAGGACTTTTCCCGGCTCAACACCTCCTAAAAGCTGATGGTTAATAATATCGAATACAAAACGGTAATAAAACCGAAGCTCCCTGTTTTCCTGAAATCGCGCGTTTTTTATCAAGCTGGTCAATAATGAAATAAATCCAAATACGGTTGAATTTTTCACGGGGTAACCCATGGTAACATTTATTGACTTCACTGATTGCGGAATGGCTCCAAGCACAGGGAAAAGTAACGACTCATCGGCTAAAACAACAGCAGTATTATCAAAAGCCTCCCCAATCTGATTTATACAACCGGGAATTACCTGTGCCTGTCCAAAAGAAGATGCAACAGAAATTATTTCAATTTCTTTATTTGAATAAAAACCATTGTTTTCAATAAAAAAATCGTCGGGAGGTGGAAAAGATACCAGGTTTTCACGGATAAAGTGTCCGGCTTCATTTTTATGGTCATCGGCATAAAAAACATCATAATCCCACATAAAAACTGCCCGCCCTGTTTTCTTCAGGTATTTAAAAACCTCCTTTTCGCAAAGGTTTAAAGCATTTAAACCAATTATATAATAATATTCTGCTTTTAATGGAATATTTTCTTCTTTTTTAATTTTTTCAGCCACTTCACGGAAAATCATTCCTTCGTAAGCAAATTCCAGCTCATTCAGTTTTTGCCTGAAACTGGTATAAACCGGATTTAATATTTCCCAAAGCCTCAAAAAATCTTCCTGATTTTTAAAATCCTCCCATTTACCAAGGCTGCCCCAGAAGCGCCTTAGAATTTCTTTTTGCTTTTCTTCCAGAAAATGAAACTGTGATTCAATTTGTTTTAAATCAACAACATTCCTGAAAAGTGATTTAGCATCAATCAAATATTTATCGATATCATCAAAATCGGAAAGCAGAACCTCTCCCCAAAAATAAAAGTCATCAAAATTCTCAGTGGTTTTTGAATGTTTCCTGAAAACATCGAATAAAACAGAAATTAATTGCAGCCTTTCAGCCCGGTATTTATCAGAAAAACCTGTTATAAATTCGTTTACTGTTTTAATTTCCGGACCAATTACAGGTTTATCCAGTAATTTCTGAAGATATGCTGTAAAAAATACAGAAGATCTTCGATTGGGAAATACTAAACAAATATTTTCCAAATCATACTGATGTTTGGCAAATATATATGCGGCAGCAGATTCCAGAAATTTTTCCATGTAAATGAATTTCACCCGAAGATAATGATTAGGAATTAAATGTACTTCCCTGCACAGGAAAGAAATTTTTATATTTTAGTCGTTGAAAAGTAAAATTAACCAAAGGGGGAATCATATGAAAAATCTGATATCGATTGTAATTTTATTCTTGTTATTTAATTTTACCTGCAATTCACAGGATCGTTTAACCGGATTAAATTTTGCAACCCGCTCTGAAGTTATTGCACAAAACGGGATTGCCTGCACCAGCCAGCCCCTGGCTACACAGGCAGCGCTCGATATTTTGAAAAAAGGGGGCAATGCAATTGATGCGGCGATCGCAGCCAACGCTGTTTTAGGATTAGTCGAACCAACAGGGAATGGTATGGGTGGCGACTTATTTGCCATTGTCTGGGATGCAAAAACACAAAAACTGTATGGTTTAAACGCAAGTGGAAGGTCGCCTTACGACCTTACACTGGATTATTTTAAAAAAAACGGATACACAAAAATACCACCTGTTGGACCACTTCCGGTTTCGGTTCCGGGTTGTGTTGACGGATGGTTTGAATTGAATAAAAAATTCGGAAGCATGGAGATAAGTGAAATACTGGAACCTGCCATTTATTATGCTGAAAACGGTTTTCCCGTTACAGAACTTATTGCTTACTACTGGCAGACAGGCTCAGTAAACCTGCAGCAGTTCCCTGGTTTTAAAGAAATTTTTATGCCAGGTGGAAAGGCTCCGCAAAAGGGAGAAGTATTTAAAAATCCTTACCTCGCGGAAACATTCAGGAAAGTTGCTGAAGAAGGGCGCGATGTTTTTTACAAAGGAGAAATTGCTGAAAAAATAGTTTCATATGTTCGGGAAAACGGTGGCTTCCTTGCGATGAAAGATTTTGAAGACCATCATTCGGAATGGGTGGAGCCAATTTCAACAAATTACCGGGGGTATGACGTTTGGGAATTACCGCCAAATGGACAGGGAACAGCAGTTTTACAAATGCTGAACATCCTTGAAAATTTCGATTTAGGAAGTATGGGATTTGGTTCGCCTGAATACATGCACCTTTTTATTGAAGCAAAAAAACTGGCTTTTGAAGACCGTGCAAAATATTATTCAGATCCTGATTTTAATAAACTGCCAGTTGACGGCCTGATCTCTAAAGAATATGGCAAAAAACGGGCTGATCTGATCGATAAAAATTTTTCTGCAAAAAGTTATCCGGCAGGTGAACTGGAGCAGGGAAATACCATTTATTTGACAACTGCCGATAAGTCCGGGAATATAGTTTCTTTGATCCAAAGCAATTATCGTGGCCTTGGTTCAGGAATGACTCCCGGTAAACTGGGTTTTATTTTACAGGACCGCGGTGAACTGTTTTCATTGGAAGAGGGGCACATGAATGTTTATGAACCTCACAAACGTCCGTTTCATACTATTATTCCGGCATTTATTACCAAAGACGGGAAACCGTTTGTCAGTTTTGGGGTGATGGGTGGCGCCATGCAACCACAGGGGCACACTCAAATTGTCTGCAACCTAATCGACTTTGGTATGAATTTGCAGGAAGCTGGCGATGCTCCCCGTATCAGGCATGAAGGTTCAAGTCAGCCTACAGGTGAAGTTATGGATGATGGTGGTACGGTTTTCCTGGAAAGTGGATTTTCATATCAAACCATTAGGGAGCTAATCCAAAAAGGTCATAAAATACAATATTCTCATGGGGCGTACGGTGGCTACCAGGCGATTATGTGGGATGAAAAAAATAAGGTTTATTACGGAGCTTCCGAATCAAGAAAAGACGGGCAGGCAGCGGGGTATTAAAGATTGATAGGATTGAAGAGATTGAAGAGATTGAAGAGATTGAAATAAACTAACTTAAACCAATTCAGATTATGTTTTTATCGATAT
>JAFGGF010000206.1 GCA_016930735.1 Prolixibacteraceae bacterium | reverse complement strand
TGAAAAATTATTGTGCTAATTTATTCATCTATAGTTTATCGGTATCATAATCTACCAGGACTGCCCTTAATGAACCAACCCGCATTTCAAATTCAAGCAATACAGGGATTTTTGTATCTTTTGTAATATAAAACCTGACTCCATCCGACTTTTTTAAAAGCTTCCCTTTTTTAACCTGTGGTGAAAGCACATAACATTCTATTTCACCCAGTTTTGTTTTAATGGTTTCAAAACCCAGGAATTTAACATTGATGTCGTTAATTTCGTCGGCGTGCATGGTGGGTAGTGTAACAATTTCTCCCTTTTCGATATTGTCGATATAGTTTTTATTGGTAAAATAAAAAAAGACTGTTATTATATCAAGCAGGTTTTCGGGAGCAAACTTCCATCCGGAGCGCTGGCTGTAAATCGAATCTTTATCGCGATAGTAAGTAACTTTATTGTAATACCTGTATTTTTTTTCTTTAATATTCCGGATAGATTCGTAGGGTAGGTTTTCAGTATTTGCTATTGTTTCATATACATCAAAAACATTATACAACATATCGGCCAAACCTGTTGTTTTGGCTTGCATTTTATAATGAATTGCCTTATTTCCATTATAAATTGTATCAGTGATATCAATTTTTGCCTCTCCCCCTTTTATAAATCCAAGCTTCAGGTTATACACAATCTTTTCAGAATCTGCTCCTGATGAAGCAAAAGTTAAAATCATTAGAACACATGTTATCAACTTTTTCATACAATAATAATTTTTCACACATCAAGGTTTAAGATTTAATTCCTCCCATCCTGAAAATTACCCGGATCAGGATTTATATCTTTATAGAACCTTATTTTTTGGAATAGTTGCAATAAAGTCTTTTAAATAAAAAGGCTCAAAATAAGCAACATCTTCAAATTTTTGTTTTTTAAAATAAACTTCAGCAATTTCAGCCATAAACCGTGCCGAAGCTTTCTGCGGTTCTGAAAAAACTGCATTCTTATCAACAATTATATCTTTGCATTTTTGAGCACCATTGCCATAAAGAACAAGTTTGTATTCGTTTAACAGATCTCTGAATGTATCTTCTGTTACAACCTTTGCAGTGACAGGTTCTTTAATTTCACCTTTATGGCTGTAAACTGAATAGTAGATTTCCATCCTTCTTGCATCAATCATAGGGCAAAAAAGAGTACATTCATCTACTTTTAACTGAAATTCTTCCGGATGGTTTATCAGATACTTTGCCATCGACTCCAGGGTACTGATGGCAATAAGTGGTAATCCGGCTGCATAACACAGTCCTTTTGCTGCCGATACTCCAATCCGTAAGCCTGTATACGATCCCGGACCTTTGCTTACAGCTACAGCATCTAATCTGGAAGCAGATATATTGTTCCTGATAAAAATGGTTTCCACAAATGAAGTTAACAATTCAGAATGATTTAATCCTTCCCTGTTTTCTTCAAGGTCAACCAGTTGCCCGTCCTTTGCAAGTGCTACCGAACAAACCTCAGTCGATGATTCCAATAAAAGAATTTTTGCCATTCTCTGTTACTTTTGTAGAAAAACTTTAATTTTATCAATTTGTTGTTAGATGTTTATATAATATAATTTGTTGCTTTAAAATTCCATTTTCTGAAAAGACATCAAAAATACAAATATTTTGGAATGCGTAAAATGAGATATATACTTACCTTCCTGCCTGTTCTATTTGTTTTTACATTATCTGCACAGGACTATATCGTTAAAAATGCTGATAATAAATTTAAGGAAGAACAGTATAATAAAGCAATTGAATTATATGAAAAAGCGTATGAGAACGATCCTGAAAGTTATTATATAATTAAAAGGCTGGTATTATCAAATCAAAAAATTAATAATACAGTTGATGCTGAAAAATGGTTAAGTGTTTTAGTTGAAAAAGATAAAATTGTTGCAGCCGACCTGATCCTGTACACACAATTGCTGATTGAAAACGGGAAATTTGATAAAGCCAGGGAATATTTAAATAAATTTAATGAGTTAAAACCGGGCGACAGCAGAGTGGCCGAATTTTCAGATAAACTGGATTATATTGATAATATTATTACTGATTCAACAACTTTTGAAATAAAACAGGCTAATATAAATACTCCGGGTGCAGAATTGGGTACTTTGTTTTATCGAAACGGAATAATTTTTTCCTCTACTTCGCTTACAGGAAGTAACAAGGATCAAATTTACGATGAAGATGAACTCCCTTTCCTCGACATGTATTTTGCTGAGGAAATTACACCAGGCAATTTTTCTGAGCCAAAACCCTTTGCTCCAAATGTAAAAACACGTTTTAACGATGGACCTGTAGCATACGATCCGTCAGAAAACCTGATGTATATAACCCGCTATGCCCCAAAAGAAGCCAACAGGGGTGAAAATATTGATTTTTTACTTCACCTTCAGATTATTATTGCTGAAGAAAAAAACGGTGATTGGGAATATAAAGAAGATTTCTTTTTTAACAGCCCCGATTTTTCTGTTGCTCATCCATGTATTACTCCCGATGGCCGGATTATTTATTTTGCAAGTGATATGCCCGGTGGTTACGGTGGCTACGACATTTATTTTTGTTACAAAACACAAAATAACAAATGGAGCGAACCTTATAATGTTGGCCCGGTTGTAAATTCGAAAGGGGATGAGTTTTTTCCTTTTGCTGATAAAAACGGCAAACTTTATTTTTCATCAAACGGGCACCCGGGACTAGGTCAGCAGGACATATATATTTCCACACCCGAAAATGGGGTTTATAATAAAATCAGGAATCTGGGATATCCGGTAAACAGCCCCCGCGACGATGTTGCTTTTGTTCTGGCTCCCGGCTCCGAAAGGGGATATTTTTCTTCGAACCGCGTTGAAAGCCTGGGATATTACGATATATTTTCTGTGAAAATCAATTATATCCCGATAACAATAAAAGGTTTTGTAAAAGATTTGAACAGCAAAGCTATATTAAAAGATGCTGTGGTCAAAATACTTGATGTTGAAGGTAAATACATTTCCCAGACCCGAAGCGTTACTGATGGATCATTCTCATTTGTAACCAATAAAATTCCAACAATACAGTTGCTTGTTGAAAAACCGGGGTACGAACCTATTCAAAAAACCGTTGGGATCGACTTTCTAAAAGAAGATGAAGAATTAATGCTCGAAGTATTTTTAAGAAAAAACTAGTTCCCGATCACCACTTTTGTTTCATTATCTCCCCACACATATTCAAAATTTTTCTCAAAACATTCCACATCCTTAATTGATCTTAAAATCAGCATTTGCCCTACTTCGGAAAAAATCCCCCTGTAATTTAATCCGGGAATATGATCAAACTTACTGATATTTACATAGGGCAATGAAATAAACTGTGTTGGAGTAAAATTAAATGAAGTGGCAATTACAATATCATCAATTATCAGGAACTTACTGTGTATATTTTCATTAACTCCGTATTTTGCATGAGGTATTTTTTTAAACTCTTTTATAAATTGACTGAAATTGTATGTATTAACCGGCACCCTGTATTTTCCGTCATGCTCATTTTCATCCACAAAAGTTTGTGAAAGGCAACGGATTTCAAGACCCTGTTTCCCTTTTTCCAATAATGCCGTTAAACAACCTTCACGCAACTGGACCGCATTTATCTGTTTCCTGATCCTGTAATTCAACGGGATTTTATATTGATATGAAGAAATATGCTGTGCCATCAACCAAATCCTTTTTTTTGCAGACTTTATTAATTCCGATATTTTGTTTTCTGCAATCTCAGGGCTGTTAATATAAAAAGGCGAAATAAAAAACACATCCGATTTGAACCGGACCTTTTCCTGTTTTATCTGAAAATCAAATGATATGGCCCCATCTGTTTTTACAGAAACCGGAACAGAATACTGAGATAAAAGCCTGAAAAATTCTTTTACTGAACCTATTTCTTCCTGATTTCCCGGTTTTAAAATAAAAAAATCATGTTTCGGGAGGTCACGGACTGCCATGTTAGACGAGCTTAAACCAACAAGTGCCGATCCGTTTTTCATTTCTATCAATAACGATTTTGTATGAAGCGAGTATGGAATTTTCCCTCTCGAAAACGGCTTTATTCTTGAACTTCTGATATAAGCATGTGGAAAAATATTAAGGTTGTAACCCTTTACAGGATCTGTAATAAAGCTTCGATAAACCTTTTCTGCCAGCGATTTTTTTGTATGTTTCCCCTGAACTTCTCCTTCATTTTCCAACGATGATATTTCCTGAGGTGAAGAATCATCATAGCCTTCAAGGGGAATAGAAAATACATCAATATTGATATTTTTTTCTGCAAGGGCAATAAAAGTTTTATGTAATTCAATATTATTGAACAGATAAACAGCCAGTTTAACAGATTCAATTTTATCTGATTTTTTAATCAAAAAATCTTTCAGGAAAGATACAAATTTTGGGCTGGCCCCCAGATAGGGATATTCACCGGTTTTGTATTTTCCGGGTTCTTCAAACAATATCTGAGTTTGAAAGGCCATGTTATAAATATGTTTTTAAATTAATCCGAATTGTTTCAAATCCTCTTTTATTTTTTTTGCCAAAGCTTCAGCTAGGTTTACCGGTACAGCATTACCGACCATTTTATAACCCGAATTGAGGTTTTTATAATAAAAAACAAAGTTATCGGGGAATGTCTGAATCCGCGCACATTCACGGATGGTTAACCTCCGGTATAAATTCTCTTTTCCTTTTCCAAATTGTTTTTTGTCTTTACCTATGGTTTCCATTTTAGGAGCCTGGGGGTGGATTGGCGCATGCCTTCCCCCTGCCTGAATTGTAAAAGATGGCTCATCCCATGCACGAACCCGGTTTCTCGACATATAAATCGACGAAAAACCTCCGGTTAAAAATTCATGATTTGGAACAGGACACATCCCGTTGGCGTGATTCTTCTCAAGTCCAGGAATCTCCTTATTTACCAGGTCACCGATTGCATCTTTCAGGGTAGGTTTCTTTTTATCAGATAAAGGAGGTGTAAACGATTTTTTAATAAACTGTTTGTTATATCCCACAATTATTACCCGTTTCCTGTCCTGCGGGACATTGTAATTGCGGGCATTCAGTAAATGTTTTGAAACCGTAAATCCCAATTCCTCAAACATCTTTATAATATTTTCAAAAGCATTGTTATGCCTGTTGAAAAGTAAACCGGAAACATTCTCAGCTAAAAAAAACAAGGGTTGTTTTTCTTTTAAAATCCGGATAAAATCAAAAAACAACCTGCCTCTCTTGTCATTAATCCCACGTAATGCCCCGGCCTCGCTCCAGCTCTGGCAGGGAGGACCCCCAATAATTCCAATACAATCAGGTATTTCTTCAGGCGAAATGTCAATAATACTTTTCCTGTTAAGAATCGTTTCAGGATGGTTCCTTTCATACGTTTCCCAGATTTCCCTGTCAAATTCATTTGCCCAAACAACGTTAAAGCCAGCTTTTTTAAAACCAAGGTCAAGCCCGCCTGCTCCCGCAAAAAGAGATACAATATTCATTTTTACAAATCAGAAATATTAAGATGTGAATTTAATGAATGAAATATTATATGCCAATCGTTTTTTAAACAATCTATAAACCGGCGAACTGCATATAAATTATCAAACCAAGCAGGATAAAAAGAATCAGGTTGCCAAAAAAACTACTTTTTACGGAAAGCAATAAATTACCAATTATATAGGAAGACGGAATTGCCAGGAGAACAAGTATTTCAACAGAAACAAAAGGTGATATAAAAAAAAGTAAAACAATGGAAATAACTAAAAAAGAAAAAACACTGTAATATTTCCTTGTACTGATTTTTATTTTATCGAAATTGCGTAAAATCACAAACCCACTCAGAATAAGAAGCAAAATCCAGAATCCTGCATAAATCTGTAATGGTAAGTTTCCAGGTAATCTTTTATTGGTTACAAATAAATTTAGTTCAAGAATTTTAATAAGATCGTAAAACTTGTCGATCAGGAAATAATAAGAAAAAGTGAAAATCCAGGGTAGAAGAAATCCCAGCAAAATTAAAACCAGGTTACGCCACGTAAACTCACGGTTAATAATTTTCATTCCCAGTATAAAAACAGGAAATAAAAAGATCATGTTTGTATAAAACAAAGAGCCCAATCCAATAAATATTCCTGTGTCGAAGGCATTTGAATTAATTTCCTTTTTTTCAAATGCACCGAAAGTTTTATCAATAGCTAAAATAAAAAAGATGGCAGCAAAATAAACCGGATGCAGTACATGCATAAAAACAATCCCGCTGATAAGCAGAATTATCAGGTTTGATGGCAGTAGGGTCCTGACCCTGTAAAATGCATACTGGCTATTCAACTTCTGCACAATAAAACCAAGTATAATCAGAAGTACCATTCCTAATATTACCTGAAACAGTGGTAACTTAATCAACAAATTAAGGATTGGTTTAAAAAGGATTGCCTGGTCTTCTCCCTGAGCGAACTGAAACATTTCCGGTGAAATTAAATTCACCGACCATAAAACAATCCCTGCCAGCGGGAAAAGGATAAGGTTATATGCCTGATTTGATTTTAAGATTCTTACAAGCATAATTTTATGACATTTTTCCTGGAAATTTAAAGGTCAAATCCCAGGTCTTTTCGGAAATATTTTTTATCAAAAACTATTTTTTCAGCATTTTTATATGACTTAGAAAGGGCTTCTTTCATACTATTTCCGTATGAGCTGACTGCAATTACTCTGCCCCCGTTTGTAACAATTTCAGAATTTTTTTCTTTAGTGCCGGCATGAAAAACAATACTGTCTTCCACATCTTCAGTTCCTGTAATTACCTTGCCCTTTTCATAACTTCCGGGGTATCCGCCGGAAACCAGTATGACTGTAACTGCCTGGCGGTCATCAAATTCAATTGACTTTTTATCCAGAGTTCCTTCGGCAGCCCCTTCAAGCAATGAAACAAAATCGGATTTTACCCTGAGCATTACAGCTTCTGTTTCCGGATCACCCATCCTGACATTGTATTCAATTACATATGGATTGCCCTGAACATTTATCAGACCGAAAAATATAAAGCCATTATACTCAAGTTCCGATTTCTGAATACCTTCAATTGTTGGTTTTATGATCCGTGCTTCTACTTTTTTCATAAACTCGTCATCAGCAAAAGGTACAGGAGAGATTGCTCCCATGCCTCCGGTATTTAACCCGGTGTCACCTTCACCAATACGTTTATAATCCTTAGCTTCAGGAAGAATTTTATAATTTTTTCCATCTGTAATTACAAACACAGAAACTTCAATACCTGAAAGGAATTCTTCAATCACAACCTTTTTACTGGCATCGCCAAATTTCCCGTTGAGCATTTCGCTCAGCAATTGTTTTGCTTCTTCGAGCGAATCAATTATCAGTACTCCTTTCCCTGCTGCCAGCCCATCGGCTTTTAATACATAAGGTGGTTTTTTCGATGACAGAAATTCAAAACCCTCTGTAAGATTTTTATTCGAAACAGTAATAAATCCTGCCGTTGGAATATTATACTTTTTCATAAATTCCTTGGCAAAATCTTTACTTCCTTCCAGTTGTGCACCTGATTTTTTGGGTCCGACAACCTTAATTCCTTTTAAATCATTATCGGATGAAATATAATCATGGATCCCTTCAACAAGCGGAACTTCCGGCCCGACAATAATCATGTCAATTTGATTTTTCAAAACAATTTCTTTAATTCCTGCAAAGTCGGATACCCCAACCGGGATATTTTCACCAATTTCAGATGTGCCTGCATTACCAGGCGCAAAAAAAAGCTTCGTTGTTTTTTCACTTTGACAGATTTTCCAACCCAGGGCATGTTCACGGCCACCGGAACCTATAATTAAAATATTCATCGAAACTGTTTATCTTATTAAATTAATTCTGACAACTTTAAACCGAGCCTACTTTTGATAAATACCCCTGGAATGACTCATTTATTTTGGCAGACATTTCTTCCAGTCCATAATTACGGCACGAACGCTCCATTTTCTGAAGATAAAATAAAGCCCTTTGAACTTCATCGGTAATGCCTTCGGTATTCAGAAATTTATTATCGAGTGTTATAAAATAACTCAGGTTCTCGTTATAATAATCAAAAGCTTTGGTAATAATTTCAAGTCCCTTTTCTTTTTGCCCCATCCTCAACAGGTTGTCTGCCATTTCAAGGGCAAAATATTCATTCGGGACAACTTCATGAGGAATTAATTCCATGCATCTGTTAACAACAGCAAGTGCTGAATCTTTTTTCCCTTCATTGATTAACTGACCTGCCAGCCTGTTAAAACTATTCCGGATGTTTGTCATCATTCTTTTGTTATTTTCATCCAGGTAAATATTCGGATCATTCATGTTGCCCCACTGGAATTTTTCCATGAGATTTTTGTACATAATGTCGGAAGCTACTGTCCCATAAGTCATCCTGTCGTTGGAAGTATTTCCTTTGATGGGTACAAACCTGAAAGCAAAACCTTCCATTTGGAAATAGTCGCTCAAATTCAGGAATTTTTCCTGACTGACTGTAATTGCCCAGTAAATCGGGCGTTCCCAATTATTATTGGCAATAAGGTCAAGAATCATCATTTCGTCTTTTGATAAATAATTCTTATTACTCAAATTAATTGTAATGGTATCAACAATATTATTGTAATCCTGAGGGCGTACCACTTTATTTCTGATCACTGCTTCCTTATCAACCGGGAATTTTAATATTTTCCCGGGAATATACGCTGCATCATCAGCCTGCGACAGTTTTGTCCTTGGATTATCATCAGCAACAAAATCCATAGCCTGTTTCAAATCAATTGAACCTTTGATCCGGGGGTCATTTAACAGGTAAACCAAATCGCGTGTTCCCTGAGTATATTTATCAGGTGCCATTGCAAAGGGGATTGGTTCCGATTCATATGTTTTCCTTCTCATTTGATCGATATACCAATCGGTTTGAAGGTAACTCAGGTTACATACCCTTTGATTGGTACCTACTCCTTCAACCTCCTGATTGTACCAAAGGGGGAAAGTATCATTATCGCCATTGGTAAAAACAATTGCATTATCGGCACAGGTAATCAAATAGTTGGCTCCGAGATCCCTGGCAGTATATCTCCCCGAGCGATCATGGTCATCCCAGTTTTGTGCACCCATCAGTATGGGTACAAACAGGGAAGCAACTGTAACTATTCCGGCAGAGGCAAGCGACGGAATTATTTTTTTCAATGCTTCGTAAAGAGCCAGCACACCAAGACCGATCCAGATTGCAAAAGCATAAAACGATCCGGCATATGCATAATCGCGTTCCCTTGGTTGATGTGGATATTGATTCAGGTAAACCACAATTGCCAGCCCTGTCATTACAAACAATAAAGTCACAACCCACAAATCTTTTTTACCTTCATTTCCTTTCCTGTATTGATAGGCAATTCCCAGGATTCCAAGAATCATTGGAAGGAAATAATAAACATTATGAGCTTTATTATTTTTAAAATGTTCAGGAAGTGTATCCTGGTCTCCGAGCCTCCAGTTATCAATAAATTTAACTCCGCTGATCCAGTTTCCGTTGATCAGGCTTCCATGGCTTTGCACATCATCCTGCCTCCCGGCAAAATTCCACATAAAATAACGGAAATACATAAATCCGACATGATACCTGAAAAAGAATCGCATGTTTTCAACAAAAGTAGGTTTAACTATGGTTTCTGTCTCTCCCATTTCATTGGTATGCCTGATCCTGTGCCCCTTGATTTTACCCCATTGTACATAATCATCCGCATGAAAAGACTCCATTGTGCTCCACATCCTTGGAAATACGGTTTTAAACTTATTGTCATAATTCGGATGAAGCCTGTAGTTGGTAATAACATATTTCCCATCTTTCTGAATATAAATTGGGCTACCCTCAATATATCTTTCCTGTTGGTCAAGGGGTGAATTATAATACTGCCCATACCATAGCGGCCTTTCTCCGTACTGTTCGCGGTTCAGGTACCCAAGCATTGAATAAATATTATTCGGGCTGTTCTGATCCATCGGGGTATGGGCTGCAGAACGGATCATTATTAATGCAAACGATGAATAACCAAGTAAAATTACTGTAACTCCTAATATTACTGTATTCCATATAACTTTTTTCTTCCGGTGGGTATAATGAATGCCAAATACTACAAGGGCAATAATAACCAGTAAATAAATATATACACCCGAATTATACGGCAACCCAAAAGTATTTACAGAAAGCAATTCAAATCCAAAAGCAATTTTAACTACCCCCGGAATAATTCCATACATTACTATTGCCAGTATTACAATTGAGGCAATCAGTGATAAAATAATTCCCTGCTTTGTAACCGGATATTTTTTGAAATAATAAACAAAAACGATTGCCGGAATTGCAAGCAGGTTTAAAAGGTGCACACCAACAGATAATCCGATTATATATCCTATTAAAATCAACCAGCGGTTCGCAAATGGTTGCCCTTCCGCATTTTCCCATTTAAGGATAGCCCAGAACACTATCGCTGTAAGCAATGAAGAAGTCGCATAAACCTCACCTTCAACTGCCGAGAACCAGAAAGTGTCAGAAAAAGTATAAACCAGCGCACCAACCATCCCGCTTCCCAGAACGGCAATAATCTGTCCCATCGATAATTCTTCATCCTTTTTGGCGATTACGCGTTTTGCCAGGTGAGTAATTGTCCAGAAAAGAAACATGATGGTGAATGCACTTGCCAGTGCTGAAAATGAATTGATCATTTTTGCCACATTCCCGGGGCTTCCTGCAAAGTTGCTGAAAACATTACCTAATATCATAAAGAAAGGCGCTCCCGGTGGGTGCCCTACCTCCAGTTTATATGAGGTTGTTATAAATTCACCACAATCCCAGAAACTGGCTGTTGGCTCAATTGTTAACAAATAGGTTGCTGCAGCAATAATGGTTACTATCCATCCAAATAAGTTATTCAGAAATTTATAATTCTTCATTATTAAAATATTTTCTTTCCCAAATCAGTATTACGCTTCCATCCTAAAAAATAAAAGCTGAAAAATTATCATTTGCGAAGATAAACCTTTTCAATCAAACAACTAATATCACGGGCAAAATTAAACTCCCTGAATCTACTCAGTTAAATACTAATATTATGTTCTAATTCTTACAAAATCAAAATAATAGTATTGACCGTTAAGTATTTTTTTCAGGGTATAAAAAAAACATTATCTTTGCGCCGCAATTTGCGGACGTGGCGGAATTGGTAGACGCGCTAGACTTAGGATCTAGTGCCAAAAGGCGTGGGGGTTCGAGTCCCTTCGTCCGCACAGGTCTCAAACCGCGAACCTTCCTTTTTGGAGAGGCTTGCGGTTTTGTTCATGTTAAAAATCAGAGTTCCTGAACAATAATTACATGGAACTATTGAAAAACAGGATTGACCTGTTATTACAGTTTTATCGAAATCTATGGAGAAAATGGACATTAAAAGGGAAAATATCGACGATGTTAATGTTGTTCTGAAGATCAACATCAAAAAAGAAGATTATCAGGAAGCCGTTGACAAGGCTTTAAAAGATTACAAAAAAACAGCCAGCATTCCAGGATTCCGCCCCGGAAAAGCTCCGGCCGGATTAATAAAACAAAAAATCGGGAAAGCAGTGCTCGTTGAAGAAGTGAATAAGGTGCTTTCAAATACTCTGACCAAATTTATTGTGGATGAAAAGCTACCTGTTCTGGGAGAACCGCTTCCGAATGAAGAAATTCAAAAACCAATCGATTTTGATAAAGAGGAAAATTTTGAATTTGTTTTTGACATGGGCCTTTCACCCGAAGTTGTTGTTACCCTTGATAAAAGGAGCAAATACGATTATTATATCATTAAAGTTGACGAGGAAATGATTGACCAGCAGGTTGAAATGTTTGCCAGCCAGTTTGGCACCAACGACCCGGTTGATACAGTATCTGAAAAAGCAAATGTAAGGGGCAATTTTATCCAACTCGATAAAGACGGGAAAGAATTAGAAGAAGGAATCCGCCCGGAAGGTGTTATTCTTGCCATTAATATGATTAAAGACGAAAACATTAAAAAAGAATTTATTGGTAAAAAACAGGATGATTCTCTGGTTTTCGACCCGGTTAAAGCCTTCAAAAACAAACACGAAGTTGGCCACATGCTGAATATCGGGCATGAAGAAGCTGAAAACCTAGATAGTGAATTTAAATTTACCATTAAAGAAATAACTGAATATAATCCGGCAGAAGTTAATGAGGATTTAGTGAAAAAAGTATTTGGTGAAGATTCGGATGTAAAAACCGTAGAAGATTTCCGCAATAAAATTAAGGAAGAAATTGCTGCCAATCTGAAACAATCTTCAGAATACAAGTTTGCACTTGATACACGCGATGCTTTGGTTGAAAAAAATAAATTTGATTTACCTGAAGCTTTCCTGAAAAGGTGGATTACAGTTAAAAACGAAAACCTTACTAAGGAACAGATTGATAATGATTTTGATAATTTCCTGAACGACCTGAGATGGCAGATCATCAGCGATATCATTATAAAAGACAATGAATTAAAGGTTTCTGACGAAGAAGCCAAAGATTATGCAAGGGCAGTTGCACTGGCACAGTTCAGGCAGTATGGCATGCCAAACGTACCCGATGAACAATTGGATTCGTTTGCAAAAATGATGCTTGACAAAGAAGACGAACGCGAACGATTGTACCGTAAACTTTACGAAGACAAAATTATGAAAGTCGTACAGGAAAAGGCTTCCATTAAAGAAAAAGAAGTTTCAAATAAAGAGTTCTCCGAAATGATGAAGTAATTAACATTGCCTCATTCATTTTTAGAATACATTTTTTTTAACTTTGTATCTTGTTGTTAATCCCGGATTATCGGGAAAACAGGATACAAAGTTTATTTATTTAAATAAAAAAGAATGTCAGATCAAAACGAATTCAGAAAGTACGCAACAAAACATGCCGGAATTAGCAGCCTTACTATGGATAGATACAGTTCGGCTTATGGCAGTTATATTTCACCAACCATTATTGAGGAAAGGCAATTGAATGTTGCATCGATGGATGTATTTTCAAGGCTGATGATGGACAGGATTATATTCCTCGGAGTTCCTATTGACGATACAGTGGCCAACATTATCCAGGCGCAACTGTTGTTCCTTGAATCTACTGATCCTTCAAAAGACATCCAGATTTATTTCAATACCCCGGGCGGCGCTGTCCATGCAGGCCTGGGAATTTATGATACCATGCAGTATATTTCTGCCAATGTTGCAACCATCTGTACCGGAATGGCTGCATCGATGGGGGCAGTTTTGTTAACTGCCGGGACAAAAGGCAAACGTTCGGCACTGAAACATTCGCGGATTATGATCCACCAGCCCATGGGTGGAGCACAGGGACAGGCCTCCGATATTGAAATCACAGCACGTGAAATATTAAAAATCAGAAAAGAATTATATAACATTATTGCCGAGCATTCAGGAAAAACCTTTGAACAGGTGGAAAAAGACGCCGACCGAGATTACTGGATGACTTCAGAGGAAGCAGTTGAATACGGAATGATTGACGAAATTCTGGTTCGAAACAACAAGTAAAACCATGACAGGAAAATCAAATAGCGATAAATGCTCATTTTGCGGGAGAGACAAAAAAGATGTTGAATTGCTGATTGCCGGTATTGATGCTCATATATGCGACCGTTGTGCCGAACAGGCACATTCCATTATCCTCGAAGAAATTAAACGCGAAAGCAAATTCGACCTAAAAGGCGTTAAACTTCTCAAACCCAAAGAAATAAAAGATTTTCTCGACCAATATGTTATTGGGCAGGATCATGCAAAAAAAGTTTTGTCCGTATCGGTTTACAACCATTATAAAAGACTGACCCAGAAAGTCGGCGAAGACGAAACC
>JAFGGF010000205.1 GCA_016930735.1 Prolixibacteraceae bacterium | reverse complement strand
GCCATAAAAGATCAGATGGTTTATATAACCGGTAAAAAAGATTCAGTTGAAGTAATGTCTGCAATTGACCTTAGCGGGAATATAATCTGGCAAACAACATTTGGCAGGGCCATGCCTGCGGGCGACTGGCCACAAAGCAGGAGTACCCCGACTGTGTTTAAAAATGAAGTATATGCAATTAGTGTATTTGGCGATATAGCTTGTTTAAACAAAAAAACCGGTGAGATTATTTGGGAAGTTAACGGGTCACAAAAATTTGAAGGATACGGGGCAGACTGGTTTACTGAATCGCCTCTTGTTTTTGACGATAAAATGATATTTACACCGGGTGGAAGTAAAACTACTGTAGTCGCTTTAAATCGTTTAACAGGCGAAACCATTTGGCAATCGGAAAGTATTCAGGATACTTCATATTTTACTTCTCCGGTATTATTTAATAAAAACGGTAAGGAAGTATTATTTACTTCGACCTTGCACCACGACATTTTTGTGGATTGCAAAACCGGTGAAATTATTCAAAAGTTTGATCACATTTCAGGGATGGTTCCTCAGGTGATTGACGACAGGATATATTTCACCGGGCAATATAAAACCACCGGGACATTGAGCAGTTATAGCGAGAATTTGAAAGAAAGAACCATTGTTTGGAAAGATACGGCTATTACATACATGATTGGCGGCGCTGTTAATTACCATGGGAAAATAATAGTTGCAGGTTTCGATAGGGGAATTTTTTGCCTCGATCAGGAAACAGGAAAAGTTTTATCGTATTATAATGATATGAATTCAAGCACTTTTATCGTTGCTGATGATTTGATTTATTGCCTGGAAGATGGCCGAGGAAGATTGAGCCTGTTTCGACTAAATGAAAATAACCTCGAACTGGTCAGCTCTTTCAGGATAAGGATGGGAACCGGGCCTATGATCGCACATCTGTCAATTTCCGATGGTTTGCTCTTTGTAAGGAGGGGCGAAGTTTTAATGGCCTACAATATCAGAAATGATAAAGGCAAGGAAGTATGAAAAAACTAATTTTTGTTTTAATTCTGGTTTTACAATTTGCCCCGGGATTTTCTCAATCGAAAAAAATAAAATATGATTACCTGGGGCAAAAACCTCCGGGAAATATTCCGGAATTGTTTGCTCCCGGTATTGTCTCAGTAAAAGGGCGCTATGAATACAGCCTTGCAATTTCGCACGACGGGAATGAAATATTTTTTACAACCGAAAGCCCGGGTGATGGATTAATGGTAATCCACAGAAATAATGGAATTTGGGGAAAACCTGAACCTGCAAACCTCAGAGGAAATAACAGTTGGGAGTTTGAAGCATTTTATTCACCCTATGGAAGTAAACTATATTTTTCATCCAATGTTGATGACGTTCCGCGAATTTGGTTTTGTGAAAGAGAAAAATCAGGATGGTCGAAACCGGAAATGTTAGATTCACCAGTAAACAGCACGCCGGCTTTCTGGGCAACTGTTTCAAACGATAAAACTTTGTATTATACAAACCTTGAAGCCCGGAAAATATATAAGTCGGAATGGATTGACGGGAAATATTCAAAAACAGAAGACATCGGACTTCCATTTGGTGGCCATCCAACAATCTCTCCCGATGAAAGATTTCTCCTGTTTAATTATAAAGGTGATTTATTTGTAAGTTTTAATAAAAAAGGAAGCTGGTCGGAGCCAATTGCTTTTGATGAAAATATAAACACTACGTTTGGTGAAACTTGCCCCTGCCTTTCACCCGACGGGAAATATATATTTTTCAGCCGGTATAACGAACCGGAGAATAAATCAAATATTTACTGGGTTAGCAGTAAAATTATCGATAATGTAAATTAAGCCAGTTTGCTTTAATACCCAACCAGTTTCTGCTGATCTTCATCCCATAGCCTGAATTTTAATGTTTTCAGGCTTGAAAGAAATGTGATGGGTTTAATTTTTTTGAATATCGGAAACTCCTTATAACATTTTTGAAGGTTATAATTAGGTATCCTGGCATTCATATGATGAATATGGTGAAAACCAATGTTCCCCGAAAACCATTGCAGAATTTTTGGGAATTTAATATAAGAACTACCTTCCAAGGCAACAGTTATAAAATCCCATTCCTCTTGACGGTACCACGATACGTCTTCGTATTGATGCTGTAAATAAAACAGCCAGAATCCGGCTATACCTGCTATGAACAAAATTAACAATTGGAGTATTAAAAAAGTAAAAAAACCGATTGTAAGCCCCATTCCTGTAAAAATCAGTAATAGCATAAGATTTGTTAACCAGATATTTCGTTTTTCCTTTTTTGTCATCCATTTATAGGTAAACCGGTTTGTTACAAGGAATACTGCTATGGGCCCCAATCCAAACATAATAAACGGGTTTCGGTAAATTTTATATTTGATCCGGGTTTTTTTATCACTTTTTTCAAATTCCTCTTTTGTCATCGTCCATACGTCGCCAACTCCTCGTTTGTCAAGGTTTCCGACAGTTGCATGGTGTTTCATGTGTTGATTATGCCATTTGTCGTATGGTGTAAATGCCAGGATTCCGAAAATTGAACCAACAATACGATTAGCCTTTTTTGATTTAAAAAATGAACCGTGCCCGCAATCATGAAAAATTATGAAAAGGCGGACAAGGAATCCGGCAGCCAATAAAATTAAACCCGCAGTTATCCAATACGAAATGGAAAGGCTGTAAATAATTAAAACCCATAATCCTAAGTAAGGAATAAATGAATTGCTTATTTGCCAAATGCTTTTCCATAGGCTTGGATTACTATATGTCATTAGATTTTTTTGAAAATCTTTTTCCGATTGATTCATAATGAAATTTTATAAGTCATCAGGAAGTTAAACGTATTAGAAAGTTGATAAGTTCTGGATTTATTGTAATTTGTGAAAAAATAAGATTTATGGATTTAAACCTTGCAGTTTTAATTGATGGAGATAATATTCCTTCTGCTTATGTAAAAGAGATGATGGAGGAAATTGCCAAATATGGGAATCCAACCATAAAAAGGATTTATGGAGATTGGACAAAACCGACGCTTTCGAAATGGAAAAACCTGCTATTGGAAAACGCAATAACTCCGATTCAGCAATACGGATATACACAGGGGAAAAATGCAACCGACTCTGCAATGATAATAGATGCTATGGATATTTTGTATTCGGAAAAAGTAAATGGATTTTGCCTGGTTTCAAGCGACAGCGATTTTACCCGGTTGGCAACAAGGCTTCGCGAAGCCGGTATGAAAGTGTTTGGAATAGGGGAGAAAAAAACCCCTGAACCTTTCATCGTGGCTTGCGATAAATTTATTTATATCGAGATACTTAAAAACCAAGATGAGGAGCACGATTCGGATGTTAATAAAAGTGTACCTCCTGTAAAAATGAGTTATGATAAAATTACTCCTAAAGTTATAAAGCTGATATCAACTTCCATTTCGGACCTGGCTGATGAAGATGGATGGGCATTTCTTGGAGATGTGGGAGCATTGATCCAGAAAAAACAACCCAACTTCGATTCAAGAAATTATGGCTTTGAAAAATTAACTCCTTTAATTCATTCAACAAAATTATTTGAGATAGAACAACGTGAAAGCCCCCGTGCCAAGTTTAAACTGATCTATGTTAGAATCAAGGAAAAAAGAAATTTACACACAAAAAGGCAATAGTTTTTCTGTGATAAAAACATGATATTTTATTATTTTGAAGGCCGATTGTAATTAATTATGCTGTTTTACGATATCTCCAGATAGCCAGGCTAAGAAATGCCAATCCTAAAATAAATAGTGATAAAAATTCTTCCAGCAGGTCGAAAAAACCGGAGCCTTTGAGGATAATCATCCTAAGGATGCGCATAAAATAGTAGATCGGGTTTACCCTGTCTGCAACCTGCGCCCAGTGAGGCATGCTTTCAACCGGAGTAAAAATACCGCCCATCAGGATAAAAATCATCATAAAAAAGAAACTCACGAACATTACCTGTTGCTGGCTATTTGTAATTGTTGAGATAAAAAGTCCAAGCCCTAAAGCTCCGATTAAGTAAACACCTGCAAAACCAAATAATACCCACAGGCTCCCAACAACCGGGAGGTTGAAAAACAACCTGGCGATTAACAATCCAAATGCAAAGTCAAACAAGGCAATTACCCAAAAAGGGATTAGTTTTCCAATAATAAACTGATATTTTTTTATAGGTGTAACATTTAACTGTTCTATGGTCCCGATTTCTTTTTCTCGTACCAGGTTCATCCCGGAAAGGAACATGCCGATTATAGTGACCAGGACGGCAAGAATTCCCGGTGCCATATACCACTTATAATCCAATGCCTCATTATACCAATATGTATCTGAAATATTTATCATAGCAGGTGGGTTAAATTCAGGAATTCCTTTCCATTCGGCAATCAGTTTTTTGTTAAAATCAGCAATAATTAGGTTGCTGTATGAATAAATCAGTTGAGCTGAATTTCCATCAATTGCATTTACTAAAAGCTGGATATGCCCAACATCCTCGCGCATCAGGTTTCTTTCAAAGTTAGAAGGTATAACTAACACCATATCGGCTTCATTGTCAATCAGTATACTCTCTCCTTCAACAACAGAAAAAGATGCATTATTAATTTTGTAAAACGGAATTCCATTAAATTTAGCTACCAGCTCCCTGGAAGTTTGAGACAGGTCATTGTCGATAACTGTCACGTCGATTTTTTTCATTTCGAAAGTAGCTGCAAAAACAAGAACCAACATCTGAACAACCGGAACCATTATAATCATTGGCAGCATTGTCCGGTTTCGGAAAATCTGGAGGAATTCTTTCTGGAGAATGTATAGAATTGTTTTCATAATTTTAGTTTCGAGTATCGAGATTCGAGTCGCGAGTATTTATTTTAAACTTTTTTGTAATCCCATTATCATCTTCTGAATTTCATCTAAATTGGAATTTAATGTATTAAAGTATTCGTCTGATATATATTCAATTTCTTTTGAGATTATTAATTAAGTTTCCAGTTCATAAGTTGATCCAAGAGTAATATTCAGAAAGTTATTGAATTCTTTCTTTGTGCCTCTGCCTGCTCCCTCTGCAATATTGGAAGGAATAGAAATTGCTGAACGCCTAATCTGACTTGTTAAACTATATATTTCTTCTTTGGGAAAACTGTTGGTATTCAAATAAATATTTTTAACCAGTTCAATACTTTTTTCCCACACTTTGAGTTTTTTAAAATTCTTCATTTTCTTTTAGTTTTAGGTTATATTCTTGTTTTTAATTTCTTTTTTCCCGCAACTCGAAGCTCGTAACTCGAAGCTCGTAACTCATAGCTATTCCAACCTAATCTTAAACTTCTTCACACTGGCAACAATAAACAATACCATCATTCCGAAGATAATCAGGGTTTCCTGCCATACATAGGTAATGCCAACTCCTTTCAGCATAATACTTCTTACAATTTCGATAAACCATCGGGGAGGCATGGCATGGCTGAGGATTTGTAAAACAACCGGCATATTGTCAATCGGGAAAATAAATCCTGACAATATTATGGTTGGCAACATAAGGGCAATCATCGAAATAAACATGGCTACCATCTGGTTTTTTGCTATGGTTGAAATAAGAATTCCCAGGCAAAGGGCCATCATGATAAACAAAATTGTTTCGGCCATTAACAGTACAGAGCTTCCCAAAATAGGAACTCCAAAAACAAATCTCCCAATCAGGATAATTACTAGGGCATTTATTATCGATAAAAGTAAATACGGCATAACCTTGCCAATTATTATTTGAGAAGGGCGCAGGGGTGAAGCCAGCAAAATTTCCATGGTCCCCATTTCTTTTTCGCGGGTTATCGAAATTGATGTCATCATTGCAGATATCAGCATCAGGATCATAGCCATAATTCCGGGGACGAACATATAAACGCTTTTCATGTTTTCATTGAAGTACATCCTTACATCGGTTTTAATTTCATGCGGCATTTTTAATTCAGGGAATTCCTTCAATACAAAATCACTGACAATGCCACGCGTATAGTTGGCAACCAACCGTGCAACATTAGGGTCGGAAGCGTCGGCAATTATCTGCATATTTGCTTTCCCTTCCTTAATTAATTTTTTGCCAAAATCAGCTTCAAAAACAATAACTTCTTTTATTTTTCCTTTTTTAAAAATCTCTTCAATGTTATTTGTGTTGTGTAATTCATCTTCAAGGATAAAATAACCCGAGGATAAAATTTTATTGGTTATTTTTTGTGTTGTTTCATCATTCGACTGGTCATAAATGGCAATTTTTACATCTTTGATCTCACTTTTGATCACTGTCCCAAAGATCAGTAACTGGGCAACCGGAATCCCGAATAATATCAGCATGGTCCGTGGATCACGCAGGATGTGGAAGAATTCTTTTTTGATGAAAGAAAGTAGTTGAGTCATGAGTAGTGAGTATTAAGTATTTAGACTTTTTTGTAGACCAGTAATCATTTTCTGAATTTCTTCTAATTCGAATATAATTTCTGAAAAAGATGTTTCATTTATAAAATCAAGATTTTTAGAAATAATTAACTGAGTCTCTAATTCATATGTTGAACCTCTTGAAATATCCAAAAAGTGTGAAAATTCTTTTTTAGTTCTTCTGCCTGCACCTTCCGCAATATTTGATGGAATTGAAACTGAACTTCTTCTAATTTGAGAAGTTATCCCATATAGCTCATCCTGTGGAAATTGCTTGGTTACTTCATAAACTTCTGTGACAAAAGCAATTGCTTTTTGCCAAACCTTCAGTTCTTTAAACTTGTTCATCTTATATGTTTTTAGGTTAATATTTATTATTTGTTTTTTATTCTCATAACTCACTACTCACTACTCTGTACTCGTAGCTACCTTGCAATTTTCACAAATACCTCATCCATATTCCGGGCGTTGTATTTCTTTTTCAGGTTCTGCGGGGTATCAAGGGCTTCTATTCGCCCAGCTTCCATAATCGATACACGGTTGCAGTATTCGGCTTCGTCCATATAGTGAGTCGTCACAAAAACTGTGATTCCATTGGCAGAAGCCTCGTAGATCAGATCCCAGAATTTCCGCCTGGTAATCGGGTCGACACCACCGGTTGGTTCATCCAGAAAAACGATTTTCGGATCGTGGAGAATGGCTATTGAAAATGCCAGTTTTTGTTTCCAACCCAATGGCAGGCCCGAAATAAGTTTATCTTTCTCCTCGATGAGTTCCAGTTTTTCAAGTACTTCCTTTTCTTTTTCCCTGCGTTTTTTCACCGAAATTCCGTAAATGCCGCCGTAAAACCGGATATTTTCCGAAACGGTCAGGTCTTCATACAACGAAAACTTCTGGCTCATGTACCCGATGTTCTTTTTGAGTTTTTCGGTTTCTTTATAAACATCGAACCCACCAACATTTATTTCGCCTGAAGTAGGGGAGGAGAGCCCGCAAAGAATACGTATTGCCGTGGTTTTACCAGCTCCGTTGGCTCCCAGGAAACCAAATATTTCACCCTTGTAAACATCAAACGTCAGGTTGTCGTTCGCGACAAAACTCCCAAACTTTTTAACCATGTTTTTAACTGTTATTACTTTTTCGTTAGCTGTAAAACTCATTGTTTTTTCATGTTGTCATGGTGAGCATGTCGAACCATGAATCACCCTTCGACATGCTCAGGGTGACTGTTTAATTAATTATTTTTTACTTTCTCCATTAAACCCATAAACACATCCTCAATACCGGGGGCAATTTCCTCAATTTCCAGATTTTTATGGTCTTTTCTCAGAAGGAAGTGTTCCAGTTCGGTTGCCTCCACATCATCATCGATCCCGGTGAAATGAATATATTGCCCGAAAGTGTAAGCCGAATCAGTTTTTTCAAAACTGCGCAAATCATTCACAAGCCGGTACATTTCGTGCGACCTTACCGCAAATGTTTTTCTCCCGTTTCGTTCAACTATTCCCCGAGGAGTATCAACCTCAAGTATTTTTCCTTCCTGCATTAAAGCAACACGGTCGCACAAACCGGCTTCATCCATATAAGGTGTTGAAACCAAAATGGTAATTTCCTTTTTCTGAAGGTTTTTGAGCATTTCCCAGAATTCTTTCCGCGAAACAGCATCGACACCTGTGGTTGGTTCATCCAGAATCAAAACTTCCGGTTCGTGAATTAGTGCACACGAAAGCGCCAGTTTTTGTTTCATACCCCCCGAAAGCTTCCCGGCCAAACGTTTTTTAAACGGTTCAATCTGGTAGTAAATGTCTTTTATCAGGTTATAATTTTCTTCGATGGTAGTTCCAAAAACCGTCGCAAAAAACTCCAGGTTTTCTTCCACACTTAAATCCTGATACAGCGAAAACCTTCCCGGCATATAACCTACCTGCCGCCGTACCTTTTTAAAGTCGCGAACTATATCAAGTCCTGCCATTTGAGCCGACCCGGAATCGGGCAAAAGCAGGGTCATCAGTATCCTCATTAAAGTTGTTTTCCCTGCACCATCAGGGCCGATCAATCCAAAAAGTTCATTTTTCTGTACCTCAAGCGAAATTGAGTTAAGCGCCTTTGTTTCACCGTAGGATTTTGATATGTTGTTAATTGAAATCATAGTTATAAGTCTCAGTTTTCAGTTTTCAGAGCACCCAAATTTATCTGGATTATTCATCATATAATTTAGAAGTTTCCCAATTTCAGTACATTCTGAAATTAATTCATTATAAAAGTCGATTTCGATATAATGACAATTAAAGGCAAAATCTAGCCAAACGACTGTTTCGCTGTTTTCACCATCAGAGTCAGTTAATTTGCTAATAAAATGTTTATGATATTTTCTTTTCCGGTAAGCTTCCGCAATATTACTGCAAACAGATCTTGATGACCTTCTTATTTGGTCTGTTAAAGAATACTTTTCTTCTTTTGGAAAATCCTTTGTAATATTGAAAATCTTCATTGCTAATTGAAATGCTTTTTTATAAACTATTAATTCTTTAAAATCCATTTTTATTTATTGAGGTTTATTTTCTAGTTAATGGTTAAAACCCTGCAATTTCATTGCAGCTACTTTAGTTTCTGTAAATTTCCATTTTTAAATAAAGTAGATTTAAGTACCGAGATTTGAGTATTGAGAATTATTTTGCTTTTTCTCTCTACTCATTACTCAATACTCTTGTCTACTTTGTTCATTATTTTTTTGAATTTCATTCAATCTTAAACCTATGTACTTCTAATGCATCGTGGTTTAGTTTGTATTCACTACTGTAAACTGCGACTGAAAACTGTATACTAAAATTTCACTTCCCCCGGCATTCCAATCTTTAACCTGCCATCATTTTTAACAATAACTTTCACCGCATAAACCAATTTCACACGTTCTTCTTTTGTCTGGATGATTTTTGGCGTAAACTCCGCTTCAGGTGAAATCCAGGTAACCGTTCCGCTCATCTCCTGATTTGTTTCTTCATCTTTATCAATAAGAACACTTACTTCCTGCCCGACTTTTACTGAAGGAAGCATCGCCCCGCTTACATACACTTTTAATGTCAGTTCATCGGTATTTGCTAATTTGTACAAAGCTTTTCCTGCGACAGTTATTTCACCCTCTTCAATAAAGGTCTCAAGAATATTCCCGTCCGTCGGATTTATTACTGAACATCGATTTAGCTGATCGTCAACTGCAATTAGCTGAGTCTTTAAGACTTCAATTTCACTGTTAATACTAGTAAATTGTGTTCGTGTACTTTCAACCTGTTTTTCAACAACATTTATCTGCCCGGTAATATCATCAAGTTGTTTTTGTGTTGCTGCACCATCCGCCAACATTTTTGTTATCCGATCTTCATTAATTTTCAGGTTTTTAATTTGTTCTTCAAAAACGGCAATTTGCGAACTTACATTACAGCGACGTGCTTTTACCGCCTCAACCTGTGCTTCCAGTTGTTGCTTTTTTAAAATTACCTGAGTTGTATCGATTATGGCAACCAGTTTACCCTGATTTATTTTTTCGCCTTGTTTTATGTTCAGATTTAAAACTTTTCCTGTTGCTTCTGATGAGACTATTATTGGATTAGCTTCAAAGCTTCCAAACGCATCCGACAAATCGCCGTTTTTATTGCAGCTCCAAACTAAAGCTGCCAATATTATTATGATGAATATTTTTTTCATAGTGCATTTTTTAATCTTTAATAATTAATCTTTTATCCTTTTCAGATTCCTTTAATCGTATTGTATTTTATGGTAGCTTCTTCGAGTTGAATCTTATGTGTTTCCAGTTTTAACATAGCTATTGTGGCAGCATTCAGGTCGGTTACATAATCAGCTGAATTGATGGTTCCGTTTTTTAACTTTGAGGCAGACACATC
The DNA here is from genome assembly GCA_016930735.1 of Prolixibacteraceae bacterium. GTDB lineage: Bacteria > Bacteroidota > Bacteroidia > Bacteroidales > Prolixibacteraceae > JABMQB01. The sequence continues at coordinate 10,741 of JAFGGF010000205.1, read as the reverse complement.
AGCAATTTTTTCCCGGAGGATTATAATTTGCTGGTCGGTTTCAATAAGTTTTTCTGTTTTCTGAATGGTTTCCAATTGTTGCTCCAACAGGATTAAAATATTCTGTTCAAAAGTTTCCTGTTGAGCCAGAATCAAATCCTTTTGCATTCCGATTATTTGTTTTTCGCGTTTGGTTTTTTGCCAATCGAACGGATTCCAGCTAATACCAACTCCAACCAGATAATATGGATTGAAATCGTTGCTGAGCATATTAAGCCCCGGACGACCAATTCCTCCCTGCCCGAATCCGAATATTTTTGGATTTCTTGCCTTTTCGAGTAATAAAGCTTTGTTGTCGAGTTGATCTGCCTGACTTTCAAAAAGTGCCAGTTCCGGCCGGTTAAGATCAACATTTGATTTTAATACAGGTTCTGTTTTAAGGATGGCATTATCTAATTCTTTTCCGGTAATCAGTGATAATATTTTTATTGCTGTTTGGTATCCCGACTGAATTTCAATAATTGTTTGATCGGTATTCAATATTTCAGCTTTTAAAACATCGGCATTTGAAATTTCAATCACTCCGTTTTTTATCCCTGATTCCAGCGATTTTAATTTTTCATTCAGGATATTTTTTTGAGTTTCCAGTATTTCCCTTGTTTTATTTGCAGAAATTGCTGCAAACCACGCCTGATTAACCTTTTCGTTAAGTTGGTATATTTCGGTTTCCAACTGGCTCAGGGTTGTTTTCAGGATCGATTCTTCAAGCTGTCTTTGCGATTCGGTTAATCCGCCATCCCAAATGGTTTGCTGAAATTCGAGGTAAATTTTGTACTGATCTTTTGCAATGCAAGGAACATCGATATTAGGTATCGGTATATCAATTTTTGTTACTTCCGATTGATATGTTGCCTGTCCCTTCAGGGTAGCCGACGGCAGGAAGTTTGTTTTTAAGTTCTCAACTTTTAATCCGGAAATTCCTGAATAAATTTCCGATTGTTTTAAATTCGGGTAATTCTCCCTTGCCCAATGATAACATTCTTTCAGTGTAATTTCCTGCTGCCCAAATGCAACTTGAACAGGAAGGAATAGGAGTAAAATAAACTTCTTCATTTTATTAAAATTGAATTGAGGATAAATTCTGTAACTGTATTTTTCCTTTCGAGAAGGAAAGTTTTATAAGCTTTTTTATCGCCGTCAAAAAACATTTCTGTCATCAGCGGCCTTGCAGCTATTGGGAAAATGCTCAAGCCAAGCATGTTGATCAACAGGTCTTTTGGATTCATCCGCCAAATTGTGCCTTTCTCCATCTCTTTTTCAAAAATCAAAAACAATTCGTTAGGATTCACTCCCTGGCTTTTAATAATCGATGCCAGGCCCTGCGGATCGCGGTTGATCTCTTTCAGGATAAACATAGGCAGATATGGATTTTTTAAAAGCAAGTCCATGTATTTGTCAACAAATGTCCTGATTTTTTCTTCTATTGGTGTGTCTGAATAAATTAACTCTTTAATACTTGGAAATGCTTTTTTAAACAGTTGTTTGAAAATCGCTTCAAAAAGTTTTTGTTTCGATCTGAAATAATAGTGAACCAAAGCTTTGTTGATTCCTGCCTCATCGGCAATTTCCTGCATCCGGGTGCCATCCATACCTTTTTTCATGAAAACACTTTGAGCAGCATCCATGATTTTTTGTTCCGTATTATCTTTTTTTATAGCATTCATTTTACCAAAGAGTTTAACTAAAAAATTTAACCAACTGGTCAAAAATAAAACCTTGATCTGAATTAACCAAATATTTTAACTAATAAATTTAACCATTTGGTCAAATTATAATAAATTTTTAATATTTGGATAGGAAACACGTTAATCTGTTTAATCCTTTTAGTGCATAAAAAAGCCCCCCGGATACCGGAGGGCTTTGGATTGGTTTAGGTTAGCAAGCCTGCTATTTCCTGATCTTGAATGCTACATCAGGATGGGCTTCTAACATCTTTGGAACCTTCAGGTTCAGTTTTCCTCCTTCTGATTTATTGTTGGTTTTTTTAATTTCTTTTCCGGTCCATGTATCAACCCAGGTTACTTTGTAAGTATCTTCTTTCATTCCTTCGATCTCCAAATTTTCATTACTGATATTTTCAGATTCAAAGGAACGAACCCAGCCAAAGGCTTCTTCTCCGGTTCCGAGAATAAACAAGTCGGCACCTTCTGTTTTTGCAGGTAAAGGTTTAAAAGGTTTGTTGGCAAAATCTATATCAGCAATAAATTCTGATAAATGGTTTAACTGATCCCAGTCGCCTTCTGTTAAAACCGGGTAATCCCACCATATTGGTGTAGCTGCCAACCCGTTTGACAGTGATGCCCATATCTGGTTATGGTATGAAATATGGTATTCAGGCTCTCTTGTCTGGTAAAAAGCCAGCCCTGCCCCGGCTTCTCCGAAAATGGCGGGTTTTTCAAAATTGTCCCAGAATCGTTTACTTGCCCAGGCATAATTGAACATGGCACTGCGCATCTTATCTTCCGGGTATTTCATTGGCCAGCCCTGGGCAGGATACATATGAATATTCGGAATGTCATTCAGTTTATATAATTCTTCACGATATTCGGTAAAACCTCCGCTGAAAGAAGCTGTCACCGGATGGTTGTACGGATCGTTTTCTTCAAAGAATTTATCACATTTTGCCACCCAGTCGAAACATTCCTGATGCCTGCCATGTGCCCAGCCATCGGTGCCGTTCATCTCATTGATCAGTTCCCAGATTCCCCAACTGCGGCTGTGTGCAAACCGGGCAATCATGTAACGGTATTTTTGTTTCTGGTATTCCCAGATCAGTGAATCGCTGTAAACATCATCCACGTCGATTAGCTGACTGTACGGATTGTTCTTCCATTCGGCTGCCCAGACAGTTTCCGAGAAAAGGTCGTGAGGCCAGATGGCATACATCATTTTAATATTTCGTTCTTCCAGAATTGAAATCATCGAATCAATTCGTCCGCATTTTAACTGGTTATAACGTCCCAATTCTTCTTCAATCAGCCCGGTTCCATTTACAAAACCACCGTAAGTAATATCCCAGATCGCAAAAAGGTTGGCTTTGTGTTCAGCAAAATTTTCAAACCTTTGCATATTGTTTTGCCAGGGCGAATAAACACCTACTCCGTAATACGAAGTTCCGTCATCGTGAACAAAATAATGAGGATTTATTGTTGAAGGCCTGATCCATCCATGGTGTTGCGATTCAATTGCCTGAAAGCTTCCGGGCTGCGACTCACCTTTACCTCCGGCATCAACTACAAAAAGTCTGTAGGAATATTCGCCGGTTTCATTGGGCGAAAACCTTACTTTCCACTGATCGGCATCGTTATAATTATCGTAAAATCCGTTGATTTTTATTTTTTTTCGCGAAGGTGTCGTAAATTCAGCATAAACATCAATATCGGCAGGATCGAAAGGATTTTCAATTCCTACATTTTTCAGGTCAATGCTGACCTCAAATTTTTCATATTTTTTTACTGTCGTTGAATTAACACTTTTTACTGATATTTCCGGGGATTTACCGGGAAGATATGTTTCGCCTGAAACTTCACCATCGGAAAAATATTCATCACCATCAGTACCAATTGCAATTACCTTGTAGAAATAATGTTTGTAGGGATCCAAATTGTTGTCGTTGTATTCTGTTTTTTCTGTTTTTGTCAGATAAGTATTCTCATTTAGCTTGAATTCAGGTTCATTACTTCTGAAAATTTTATAGCCGGAGGTATTTTCAACGTCAGAAGTATTCCATCTTAAATGAATGTTTTTTGCATTATTCACTTCTGCCTTCAGATCAGTAACATGGATCAGCCTCCAGGCTGTGCGGAAATTATCCATTTCGATATTTCCGGTTTTTGCTTCTGCTTTGCCCCTGTCAAAATAAAAATCAATCGCATTAACATCATTTTCTGAATAATAGGAAAGGGTAAGCTCGAAAGTGCAGGTGTGCCATTGATTATCCCCGGGAACCTCCTGACCGAGGTATTCAAAAGTTGGAGGTTCCATCGAATAAACCGGGCTGGCAGTTAAGGTAAAAGCCACATCTGATTTAATATCAATCTGAATACGCGGATTGGATGAAACATTACGCGCACGGAAAGAATTGTATGTAAAATGGTCGTAAGCACCCATACCTTCCAAACGGGTGAATTTTATTTTCAGGACTCCATTTTCTTCCGATAAATTATATGATGTTTTTGTTTCTGTACCCCAGATCACAAAAGGCGGACGATCCTGATTATTAACGAAATGCCTTTCAAGTGATCCGCTTTCAAAATCATCGGCAAATCCAAAAGAACGCTGAGAATAAACAGGATATGCCGTAATTATTAAAATTAAAATTGATAAAACAAAAAATTGAAAGTTGCCTAAATGGGGATTTTTTGATTTTACAGCAACTGAATACATATTTATTGGATTAGTTTTTTACTTTTAATGCTATTAAGTTAGGATAAAATCTGATCCGATCGTTTTAATAAATTGTTAACGATTAATTTATGGTATAAAAGAATTATTTCTAATGATAAATTATAAAATTAACCATATGCAAAAACTGATCAACCTGGTTATATTATCAGGTTTAATTATTATGGGTTCCTGTACCGGTAAAAAAACTTCAGAAGAAAAAGGATGGATTCAACTGTTTAACGGCAAAGACTTAAACGACTGGCAAATTAAGTTTACCGGCTACGAGCTTGGGAATAACCTGAAAAACACTTTCCGCGTGGAAGATGGCAAACTGGTTGTGAGCTACGAAAACTGGGAAGAATTTAACGGCGAGTTTGGGCACTTATTTTATAAAACTGAATATTCGCATTATAAACTCAGGGTTGAATACCGCTTTGTAGGCGAGCAGGTAAAAGGCGGCCCGAGTTGGGCATACCGGAACAACGGATTGATGCTTCACGGGCAATCGCCTGAATCAATGGAACTGGATCAGCAATTCCCCACTTCCATTGAAGTGCAGTTACTGGGTGGTGACGGAACAAATGAGCGTTCAACCATGAATCTTTGTACGCCGGGAACCAATGTTGTAATAGGGGGAAAACTGATTGAAGACCACTGTATCAATTCCAGATCGAAAACTTATCATGGCGACCAATGGGTGAGTGTTGAAGTTGAAGTTGTTGGAGGCGAAGTGATCCGCCATTTTGTGGATGGCGAGGAAGTAATGTTTTATGAAAAGCCGCAACTCGATCCGCGTGATCCAAGCTACGAAAAACTCCTCCCTCCCGATGGAAATAAAATTCTTTGCAAGGGAACCATTTCATTACAGGCCGAAAGTGCCCCGACTGAATTCCGCAAAGTGGAACTGCTGAACCTGGGGGATGAATGTGAAGAATAGATTTGGATCGAGAGTTTTTAAGCTATTAATAATGAAAATATAAGCCTCTCTAATTATATTTAAAGAACCTGTATTGGAAGCTATGTTATTTGAATTATGATGCTATTTCTTATAAACTTCTGTCTTTAAAGTCATAGCCAATCAGCACATCATCATGGAGTACAGATAATTTCCCAAAATAAATGGTATGTCCTGACCAATGTTACCTGTAACTTTCCTGGACAAGAAAGGAACTGATTTTAAATGGTTTAATAATACAATATTAATTTCAGAAATTGAATGATTTAATGATTAAGTGAAACTCATTACAATTAAATTCTCACAGAAAATTTAAATAATTTGAGCTGAATAATGATATTTAATTTATATTTGCAACATTGTTGCATTTAATACACCATTGCATTTATGGAACCGGTAGAAATATTATCAAGCTTTAACCTGAAACGTACCAGTTGCCGGGAAGGAATTATAGAAGTTATTATGAATGCCAAAAATGCACTTTCTGAAAATGAAATACGAACACATTTGTCGGGGAATTACGACAGAACAACTTTTTACCGTTCATTTAAAACATTGGAAGAAAACCATATCATTCATAAAATAGTAATCGATAATTATCTGGTAAAATATGCGCTTGATAATTCGGTTACACACAAAAAAGAACATGCACATTTTTACTGTAATAAATGCCAGTCGGTTCAGTGCCTCGATGATGTACAGGTAGAAGAGCCGGTTCTCCCTGAAGGTTATAACGGGGCTTGTACCGAAGTTTTAATTAAAGGTGTTTGTGCATCGTGTAATAATACTTAAGAAAAATTGTATCGTTTATACAAACATATTGCTCTGTATTTATTAGGGATTTTTATTTTCCCTGTTATTTTCCAATCGGTGCATATTATTGTACATCAGTCTCATCGTTGCCACGGGACTTGCTATTTACATAAACATGAAGAAAATTCCTGCCTGTTACCGGGGCAAAATGCCGATAAATCAGTTTTTGAAGTTAAAAAAGATAAATGCCCGATATGTTCATATGAGTTTTCAACCAATACAATTTCAGAAGTTACAATTTTTAAAACCTATATTCCTTCGGCGACAGAATATTTTAATAAAGGAAAAGTTGTCAGGATAAAACAGCCTTTATTTCATAAAAAATCGCCTCGTGCTCCACCCGTAATTTTTGTTTAGTTTCTTTAACTCCCTGAATTCTTATACCTGTTTGTAATCATGAAAGATTATATATTTTGGGTATTGAGGATTTTAAATAAAATCAGTTTAAAACCATATCGGGTTTAATTTATGAAAAAAGTAAACATTTTGCTTTTTTTTATGGTTTGCCTTCATTTTGCCATTTTTTCTCAGGAGAAATTTACACTTTCAGGAAAAATTACAGATGAAAACAGCCATGGATTAGAAGGAGCTACAGTTGTTGTTTTACCATCAGGAGAAGGGGCAATAGCTAATACAAAAGGGCAGTATTTATTAAGTGCTTTTGTTAAAGGTTTATATACGGTTAAAGTTACGTTTGTCGGGTATAAAACTTTAATCGACACCATCAGCATTTCTGACAACTATATATTTAATGCACAGTTACAGCCTGCAACTTTAAGTTTACAGGAAGTAGTAGTAAGTGATCATTATGCTGAAACACGTCAGAAGGAAATGCCGCTGAATGTCGAGGTTGTAAATGATGATTTCCTGAAACAGAACCGGGGTGGCAGCCTTATGAAATCGTTGGAAAGGTTGCCCGGTATATCAACTATCGATATCGGATCGGGGCAGTCGAAACCGGTTATCCGCGGGCTTGGTTTTAACAGGGTTGTGGTTGTTGAAAATGGTATTAAACATGAAGGACAACAATGGGGTGCCGACCATGGACTTGAAATCGACCAGTATGCAGTTGAAAAACTGGAAATTGTTAAAGGACCGGCTTCACTTTTATATGGCTCCGATGCTGTTGGAGGAGTAATTGATATTAAACAAAATGGAATTCCTGCAGAAAATACCGTGTCGGGTGTTGTCGATTTGAATGGGAAAACCAACAACAATTTGCTGGGTACTTCAATATCGGTAGCGGCAAGAAAAAAATCATTTTTTGCCGGAATGCGTGCAACTTTTCTCGACTATGCCGATTACAAGGTTCCAACTGAAAGTGTTGATATTTACTCTTACAAAGCTGCTTTGTATAAAAACCATTTGCGTAATACTGCCGGAAATGAACAAAACCTGCATTTGTTTTTTGGAGTAATTCAAAAATATTTTCAAAGTAAATTTTTTGTTAGCCGAATTTTCAGCAAAAGCGGACTATTTGCCAATGCTCATGGTTTGGAACCAAGAAATGTTGATACCGGCCTTCATGATAAATCAAGTCGCGATATCCAGTTTCCAAGTCAGCAGGTAAATCATATTAAGGTGATAAATAAAAGTGAATGGTTTTGGGATAAATTTAGCATTGAAGCGGAACTTGGATTTCAACGCAATTTCAGGCAGGAATGGAGCCAGTATGTAAGCCATGGATATATGCCACCGGTTTTTCCTGACTCACTAAATTTTGATCCGGAGCTTGAGCGTCAGTTCGAAAAATATATTTATTCCGGTAATTTGAGAGGAGCGCTTCAGGTAAATTCAAAATTGTCACTTTCTGCCGGAATCAGCAGTGAATTTCAGGATAACCGGATTGGTGGAAGGGGATTTATTATTCCCGCTTTTAAACAATATAATTCAGGGAGTTATGCCCTTGCAAAACATTTGTTTTCAGAAGAAAGTATTCTGCAATTTGGATTACGTTTCGATTTTGGTAAAATAAATTCTAAAAGTTATTACGATTGGTTTCCTTCTTCAAATGGTGATTCCGGCGAAGCAACTGAATACCTGAAACGTTCGGATGATTTGTCAAGAACGTTTACAAATCTTTCCTGGTCGCTGGGATATAATTACAGCCCCGAAAACTGGTTGTTTAAAATAAATTTCGGGAAAAGTTTCAGGATGCCAATTGCCAAAGAGCTTGAATCGAATGGTGTAAATTACCATCGTTTTAGTTACGAAGTTGGAGATTCCAAATTGTTACCCGAAGTTTCATATCAGTTTGATGCCGGGTTGGAATATCATGCAACGAAACTGGCTGTTGGAGCAACACCATTTGTAAACTATTTTAGCAATTATATTTACCTGAATCCAACCGACCGCTTCGACCGTTTATATGGCGCAGGAAACCAGATTTTTGAATATACCCAAAGCAAAGTGTTTCGTTTTGGCGGTGAAATACATGCTCATTACCAGCTTGTAAAATCGCTGCAATTCGGATTTATTGGAGAGTATGTTTATTCCGAACAACTTTCAGGTAGCAAAAAAGGATTTACATTGCCATTTTCTCCACCGGCGTCGGCAATAGCAAATTTGAAATACCAGAAAGCCAGATGGGGATTTGCAAAAGATGTTTATATATCGCTTGATTACAGGTTAACAGCATCCCAAAACAAAATTGTGCCACCCGAAAAATCAACTAATGGTTTTCAGGTTGTTAACCTGAGTGCAGGAGCGAAATTTAAATTAAACAGCCAGGAATTGATTCTTACCGCTCAGGTTCAGAATCTTTTTAATACAAAATATTTTAATCATACCAGCTATTACCGGCTGATAAACGTACCTGAACCGGGGAGGAATTTTATTCTGAATATTTCAGTCCCCTTTACAGGAAAAATTTAATGTTGAACTGAATAGAAATAAAAATTATGAATAAGAAAATTATTTTAATTGCAATTATTTTAGGAGCAGTAACATTTTTCACTGCTTGTAACGAAGACGACCCCATTGCCAAACCAGAGGTTACAATCCTGGAACTTGGTCAAGGTGACAGCCATGGAAACGACCATATCGCTATAGTTGGCGGGGATGTACATATTGAAGCGGAAATTATTGCTGAAGGAAAAATTAACATAGTACAGGTTAGAATTCACCCTGAAGGCGAACATGAGGAAGAAAGTGACCATGAACATGAAGAATGGGAAATCGATACTACCTACACGAAGTTTTCAGGTTTGATAGATCCGGTTTTCCATGAACATATTGATATTGATATTTCTGCCGAACCAGGCGACTACCATTTTGATATTGTTGTGACAGACATGTTAGGTTATCAATCGAGTGCCGAAGCTGAACTTGAAATTATACTGCCCAACGATGCTGTTGCCCCGGAAATTAATGTTTTATCAGCACCCTCAAATAACCAAACATTTAACAATGGTGAATCAATTAGTATTTCAGGAACTGTAAGTGATGATAAGGCTCTGGGAGGAATGTACATTGGTTTGGTAAGGGAAGATCAAAACCTAAGCGATGCCGAAATTGATGCAACCAATACAATAACGATTTTACATACACACGATTTCGACAGCTACACTTTGCATAATTTTTCATCGAGTATAACAGTAGGTGCAGCACAGGACAATAATATAACCCCTAAAGATATTACAGGCGATATTGCCTGGCAATCGGGTAACTATTATATTCTGGTCAAGTGTAAAGATGCTTTTGGAGGTAACAGGACATTTTCGGAACATTACCCCATTACTATTAATTATTAATCGATATAAATTTTTTCATCCGATGACATACTATTTTTTAGAAGTCATCGATGAATTAAAGAACAGAAAACTTTTAACTTCATGAAAAAATATAAAATACAGTTTTTGATGCTTGTATTGATGTTTTTTATCTATTCCTGCGAAGAGGAAGGAGATAAAGAAAATCCGGTTATAGATATTGGAATTGAAAACGCCTTCCCTCAAAATTGTGATACCCTGTATTTTGGAGAAGCATTTACATTTAAGGTATTATTTACTGATAATGTTGAACTGGGATCATACAATATTGATATCCATAATAATTTTGACCATCATTCACATAGTACAGAAGTTACAGAATGTAGTCTCGACCCGGTAAAAGAACCGGAAAATCCGTTTCGATTTATTCAGGATTTTTCAATCGCGGATGGATTACGGGAATACGAAACTAATTTGTCAATAAACATCCCTGATGGCAATTCAGAAGGATTGTTTGACGAAGGTGATTATCATTTTTTCGTTAACCTTGTCGACAAGGAAGGATGGACATCGCAGGTAGGGCTGAGTATAAAAATTTTACGACGATAATTTTTATCTATTTATGGAGGAATATTTTAAAAACATTATTACCTCACTTAATTTGCATGTATCTCCTAATAAATGATACAATTTCATTCATAGCCTCCGTAGCTTCCGGGAACATAGGTGCCAGTAACGGGTAGCAGTGAACCTGTCCTTCCCCTTTTCGAAAAGTAGCATCGACGCCGGCTTTTATGGCTTTTTCGCAAAATCTCCTGCCGTCATCAAATAATTCATC
>JAFGGF010000204.1 GCA_016930735.1 Prolixibacteraceae bacterium | reverse complement strand
CAGTGCTTAATACAGGAAAATTTCTGAAATACTTTTCTGTTTCCCAGTATTTATACCAACCGGTTTTAAGCAATACAAATTCTGAAGAAGTAATTTCAGCGTGAAATTGTTCCAGAAATTTTTTTTCGATTTTTTGAGTTTTTGCCGGAATGGTTATTATAAAAGCTTTTCCTGAAAATTTTGAAACCGGATACTGTTCCAGAAATTTACCGTCTTCCAGCATGTGTGCCGGAGCATCGACATGTGTCCCGATATGTGAAAAAAATTCAAGTTTGGTTTCCCGGTAACCTTCGCTTATAATTGTGGCTTTTTTCTCAAAAGAGGGTTGCGGAGTTCCCGGATAAACCGGCATATTTTTGTGAATGGGATGAGTTAAATCATATAATTTCATATCAATTAATGCAAATTAATTTTTCCTCTTTACAACCGATAAAAGTTTATCAAGCAATTCTTCCATTGTATTGTACTCTTCTTTAAAAGTAAGCCCGATTCCCTGCGTGTAAGGTGCAGTTTCATAAATCAGGTTGTTATTGGATCGGTTAAATGCTTTCAACTGGATTTTCCCATTATCGGTAAGTTTAACCTTCAGGTCAAAATCACCCACGATCTGGCTGTTGTTTGTTGAGGTTGGATTCACATTGTTGCCAATATTCCCGTTAATTGTCACACGGTCGTTGAACATTTGCTTACTAAGTGCCAGCTCGATTTCATCTCGTGTTAACTGGGTTCCGGGGCGGTAATTAAATCCAATATCAAAATCATCATTTAACTGCGAAAGCCAGTTACTTACCTGGTTCGAAAACAATTCACTTGCGGTTGAACCAATAGCATACGAAGAAGATGTAACAGCCTCGTACGTCCCCCTCATGTATTCAGGAGTATAAAACTGCCCCAAAACAACGAGCGATATTATTTGCCTGTTCATTTCCTCTTCGGTATTAAAAAACTGCTGCAATTCATCCACAAGCCGGGTTTCCACCATTGGGAATTTAACATCAAAATTAATATCAGGATTGGTCAGGTTTCCGGATAGAAGTATTTTACATTCAACCGGGATACGTTGCGATTTATCAACGTCAAAATTGCTGTTTGCAAAAAGTTCATATAACGAAGCTTTCAGATTGTAGGTTGCGTCGATGTTTATTTTTGCGTTGTAAGGATCGCCGGACCAGTTAATGTATCCGCCATTTTCAATGGTAAACCTTTTATTTATAACGCTTTTCAGGGTGAATAAATAATCTCCTTCCACGATATTGTAGTTGCCGTAAATCGTTATATCTCCGTTCCTGTCCATCCCGAATTGCAAAACTCCTTCACCCTGGCCACGTATTATATCTCCTACCTGTGAATTATAAATTAACTGGGCACGGGCTTCGGGTGTAACTTCAACACGGAGGTTCAGGTTTAATGAAGTGTCGGGGCGGTTGATAAATCCGATTTCTTCATCCTCTTGCTTAATATCAGGATTTACAAAACGAATAAAATCATATTGTTCGGCTTCCTGTTCACTATCAAGAGAAATGCTTACATCGGTGCCCCTGAGTGTTTTACCGTCACCATCAAGATTGATGTTTACCCCTTTTCCGGTTACATAAAAATTTCCGTCTGCAATTACTTTCCCGAAAAACTGGCTATTGTTTCCCATATTTGTATTTAGTGCAAGTATCCGGGGAGAACTTATACTTAAATCGTACACCATATCTTCAAAATTGGTGTGTGAAATGGTCCCGTTAAAAATACCGGAGTTGTTCAAATCATCTGTTATCTTTATATGGTCGAATATGATTTTATTTCCTTTGAACCTGACAGAATCGCTAAAAGTATAATTTACCTGAGTATAATCTATTTTTAAACCGGCTTCTTCACCCCAGAGAGAACCGTCAAGTAATATATTATCGGGGTTGCCGTGAATTTTAAGATGGCCTGAAGCTGTTCCTCTGAAATCAGATAAACTGTTTTTTATAACTTTTTCAAGGATAATGGTGCGTAATTTATTAACATAGGCATTAAATTCAAGTTCTTTTGAGGCTGGATTAAAAAATCCGTTTGCCGATAACTTAAGTTCGTCTCCCCTGATCAGTTTGAGGTTTGCGTTTATTAAATCCTTTTCACTGTCCCAGAAACTTGATAATGTAATGTTGCCAAATTCATGGTCCCTGTACCAGAAGTTGTTAAGGTTCAAGTCTGTAAAAATTAACCTCTGTTTATAAAAATTTTCGATCCCAATATCACCGTTGACAATCCCAGACAGGGTTGGTTCATTTAACATATATTTTTCAATCATTTTCAGGTTAATGTCTTGAAAACTGACTGTCAACCTGTCTTTTGGGTCTTCCGAAATTGCACCTGAGGCCTGAATGGACTGATCCTGCCCTTTAAATTCCAGGACTTTTATTTTAATGGAAGTGGAATCAATATCTAAATGTCCGGGCATAACCAGCCAAAGTGAATCGGCAAAATAAATTTTTGAAGGATTTATTTCGATTCTGGCAGCAAGGTTTTTTCCTGAATTAAATAATTCAGTTGTGGTATTTATTTCACCGCTATAAGTATTTTCATGGTAATTATTCCATATAAGCCTGGTGTCGAGTTTATTATCTTTTGCTTCAGCATTAAAAGCAAGGTTGTAAATATTAATGCCAGACCTTGTTTCAATTTCGGCAATTTTAATGTTTGAACTATAAAGGGAATCGGTTTCGGCTCTTAACAAAATATTTTTAATCAGGATATTTTCCATAGAAATTCCCGGAATATTCCCGGTAAGTGTAAAAAAGTTATTTTCAGAGTCTATTTCCCCTTCGATTTTAAAAGGTGTGTTAATTGTAAGTGAAGGCTTAAAAACATTTGTGAGCCTGTCTAAATCCTTGATATCGACATCATATGAAAATTTGTTGTGATAAGTTTCGAGTAATTTGTCACTGTCATCTGATAGTGCGGGCAGATATTTCGAAAGAATGTATTTAAAAGTCAGAGGCAATGTTTTAAGGTTGTATTGCCCTAAAACTGTTACATCGGCAAATTCGGAATTTAAAGAGAGTTCTTTATCCGGTCCTTTGGGTTCAGTCCTGATACCAAAATCCTTGAGTGTAAGCTCTCCGTTTGAATTCATGTATGATCCGTTTTCAATATTAATAAATCCACTAAGGTTATCAATGTTATTTCCTTTAAAGTTGGCTTTAGATATAAATGCAAGGTCTGATATTTGGTGAATGCTGTCCAGTTTTATTGCAACCAGGTTGGCTTTTCTGACTGAAAGGTCGAAATCAAACTCCGGTATTTCAGGATTAAAATAAAGTTTTCCGAGGAAATCGAGTTTTAAATTCGGGTCATCAACTGTTATAAAACCATCAAAATTTTTGCTGTCAAACAATCCGTTAAGAGTGATGTTTTTGTAATTGTAGCCATTAATCCCGAAGTTTGAAATGCCACCGTTAAATGTCCCCATTATTTTATTGGAATCTTTTTCATATACACCGTTAATTGCCCCATTAAATGAAATTTTACCCAGAATATCTTTATTGAATAACAAACCAACTTCGAATTCATTTGAGGTTAATTTCCCGTTAAGTTCCAGGCTTCCATCTTCAACAGGTTTAAACGATAAGTCGGTACTGATACTTCCCATCTTACTTTCAAGCTTCCCATAGGCAACAAAATCCTGGAAGAATCCGGTGAAATTTCCTTTATATGTTAAAATCCCTGCATCGTAAAACGATTCAGGAAAAGTAAGCATCCTGGTTTTTGCACTTACAGGAAGTTTCAGATTGCTCAGATCATTAAATGTTGTCTGTAGAAATGATAAATCAAAAAACAGGTAGGCATTATTAAAATCGGGCAGGTCATTTACATAGAAATTACAGCTGATATACGTATAATCGCCGGTTTTAATAACTATATCACGCCCCTTAAGGTCAGTCAGGTTTCCATATATTTTTCCCGAGAGCTCAACCCTCTCATCCATTCCCTGAACAGCAGGGATAAGCTTCGAAATATCCTCAAAACTGAAATTTGACTGTCCGACAATTAAATTTATATCTCCATTAATAAAATCAGGAATTGAATCATTTTTTATAATTTCAAGTGATGTATTTTCCAAAAATGATTTTTCGGTTTTTAAATTGATTTTTTCTGCCAGTATATTATTGGGAGCTAACCTGAGGTTTGCCGATAAGTTTTGAATTCCAATATTGCCCGAATTCTGAAATGAAAGGCTTCTGATATTTGCTGAAATTGTATCAGCAATAAGTTTTAATCCGGTAAGGTTCAGGTTGATATTGGTAAATTCCTGGCCTTTATTAAAGTTAAAAACTCCCGGCCCGAAAAAGAAACCGGATTCTTTAAAACCAAAATCCGAGCAGGTTATGTCCCAATTTTGATTTCCCGTATTTTTATCCGATTTGATTGTTTCAGGCAATATGTAATTATATTCACCTGTGGAATCGACCGATAGAAACAACTTTGCATTATTAAAATCGATACTTCCAAGAGCTATAAATTTCCGTTTTACTGAAAATGAGTCGATTGCTGCCACCAGTTTCTGAACATACAGCAGGGTATCTTTATTTTTATCTTCCAACCATACTTCTTTAAGGACCAGATTATTAAAGAGTGAAATATCAACCCCTCCTATATGAAATTCGGTATTAAGCTGCCCTGCAAAACTATTTGCTATTTTTTGAGTAAGAAAACGTTGAACCCTGCTGCTTTGCGACAACACGTAAAAGGCAGTAATTAAAAGAATAATTGCTGCCAAGCCAATAATCAATATTTTCCAGCCTTTTTTAATACTTTTGCGTTTTCGTACAAAACTAAACAAAAAGTATGCAACTTAATTTAATTGAAGTTGTTAATTAAGTTTGCCATTAACCAAATTTTACTGATGGGTGAAAATGAAGTAATTACAATACTTGGAATTGAATCGTCATGTGATGATACATCTGCTGCTATTATCCGCGACGGCAAAATCCTTTCGAATATTGTGGCTGGGCAAAAAGTACATGAAGCATATGGCGGGGTAGTACCTGAGTTAGCTTCCAGAGCACATCAGCAAAATATTATTCCTGTGGTTGATCAGGCAATAAAACAAGCCGGGATTAGTAAAAATGAAATTTCAGCTGTTGCCTTTACCAGGGGGCCCGGATTACTTGGTTCGCTGCTTGTGGGAACTTCTTTTGCAAAAGGATTTGCACTAGCCTCCCAAATTCCGCTAATCGAGGTTAATCATCTGGCAGGTCATGTACTTGCTTTATTTATCAGGGAAAATGGCGTGGAATTCCATCCACCGAAATTTCCTTTTCTTTGCCTGTTGGTTTCGGGAGGGAATTCGCAGATCATTTTAGTAAATGATTACCTGAGAATGGAAGTAATAGGGCAAACAATTGACGATGCTGCCGGCGAAGCATTTGATAAGTGTGCCAAGGTTATGGGGCTTCCATATCCGGGTGGTCCGCACATCGACAAACTGGCAAAAACCGGGAATCCTGAAAAATTTGAATTTGCAAAACCCAGAGTTCCCGGATTGGATTACAGTTTTAGCGGATTAAAAACCAATTTTCTTTATTTTCTGAGGGATAACCTGAAATTAAATCCTGATTTTATTGATGAAAACAAAGAAGATTTGTCAGCATCACTTCAAAAAACAATTATTGATGTTTTGCTTTCGAAATTAAAAAGGGCAGCAAAGGAAACCAAAATAAGGGAAATTGCTGTAGCTGGTGGCGTATCGGCCAATTCAGGTTTGCGAACAACACTTCAAGTAACTGCTGATAAGAATCGTTGGAAATTGTACATTCCAAAATTCGAGTTTACTATGGATAATGCTGCAATGATAGCCATTACGGGTTATTATAAATACCTGAATAAAGAGTTTGCAAATCAGAAAGTTGTCCCGTTTTCCAAAACACAGATCTAATTATTTTTGGCTGAATTAGTTAAATATTTTTTCCAGTTCTTTTAACATGAATCTGCTTTTTTCAATATCAAAATTTTCTATCGATTTTCTGAATTCTCTTGAAAATTTTACCAGTTCAGAACAATCAAGTTCAACAGATTTTTCATAAAATCGAGCTGCAAAAATTTTAGTTCTCCGATGAGAAAACCGCGGAGTTAATTCACTATATGTATTTCTGAATTGTTCTTTTAACTTAACCAGATTGTTTTTGTTTAATTTTGAAATATCTATTCCACCCGGTTCAGCTTCCTTTTTGTGTTTTCCATTTAAAGTTTTGTGTTTTAGATGTTTTGCCAGTTCACTGATTAGGTTTTCAAACAAAACAGGTTTTCTCAGGTATCCGGCAAATCCTTTGCTTTTTAAAACCTTTCCAAAAGTATCAAAAGCTGTTGCAGTATATGCAATAATTGGAATATGGGAAGTTTCCGGATTATTATGGATTTGATTGGCAGCTGTATAACCATCCATTTCCGGCATTGAAATATCCATCAGGATAAGGTCAATTTTTTCTTCTTTTGAATAATTTATAGCTTCCAGTCCATTTGATGCTCCAAACACTTTTAAGTTGTAATCTGCGAGCATTTCTTTTATTACTTTTTTATTATCATCTGAATCATCAGCCACTAAAACAGTTGCTGGTTCAAATTTTATACTTCCTGGGGTAATTTCTTCATCTTGTGTTTTCGGTAAAGTATTGGGAAATTGGATGTTATTTAATAGTATAGTAAATTCTGTCCTTATGTTGGGCTCACTTTCCACAAATATATTTCCGTTCATTAGTTCAACCAGTTTTTTGGTGATGGCTAAACCCAGTCCGGATCCTTTTTGTGAATTTAATTTATTTTCACGTGATTGCTGGAATGATTCAAAAATATGATCCAGTTCTTCTTTTTTTATACCAATACCTGAGTCCTCAACAATAAACCTGCAATTAACCGAATTATTCCCTGAATTTTCATACCAGGCAGTTATAGTGACAAAACCTGAGTCGGTAAATTTTACAGAATTCCCCAACAGGTTAATAAAAATTTGCCTGATCCTGAGTTCATCAAGTATTAATAGTTCAGGAAATCCCTGCTGTATTTTAACCGATAAGTTTATTCCTTTTTCATTAGCAGCCAATTTAAAAATACTTACAATTTCACTGATGGTTTGTTCAATGTTAACCGGTTCCGGATTTAGATCCATTTTTCCTGCTTCAATTTTCGATAGATCGAGTATTTTATTTATTAATGACAGCAATGTATTTCCACTTGCTACTATTGAATTAAGGTAGTCCTTGTTTGTCGGATCTGTAACCCTGTTTGCCAGAATCTGTGAATACCCGATTATTGAATTCATTGGAGTTCTGATTTCATGGCTCATATTTGCTAAGAATACGCTTTTTGCATTGGCTGATTGTTCAGCCACATGTGTGGCTTCTTCAAGTTCTTTGGTACGGTCGCGAACCAAAACCTCCAGTTTATTTTTGTAATTAACCAATTCAACATGTTGCCTGAGTTTTACAACCATATTCCAAACATAATCCATCAAAAGGGTTAATTGCTTAACATCTGTTTCTGTATAATTGGTTTTTTTATTTGCAACACCAACAACCGCAACTATTTTGCTGTTATCAAATACAGGGATTGTAAGGAATTTTTTAAGAAATACATGCCCTTCCGGGATTCCTCTTGCCAGGTCGTGTCCCGATGAATAATCGTTTATTATAATTGGCTTTCTTTGCCTGACTGCTTCGCCCCAGCATCCGGTTTTATCGAGGTCGTAAACAGATTGCGGATCAGCAACCCTGCATTCCAACATAACTTCTTTTGACCAGGAATTTAAAATGAATTGTTTTTTTTCTTCATTATATAAATATATATAACCTATTTTGCTGTCGGTCAGTTGAATTGCTTCTGTTAAGGCATAATCCAGAAACTCCTGGATATTTTCAGTTTTGT
>JAFGGF010000033.1 GCA_016930735.1 Prolixibacteraceae bacterium | reverse complement strand
ATTTGGTTATTAATTTTTTGTATCTACATTTCAAATTAAAAACAAATTATTCATTATAGCCAGTAATACTTTATCAAAGTAATGGCAAAGCAGATTTTGTGTTAAAGAAGTTATTTTTGTGATATTAATATATTTACCTTCTGATTTTCATCCCTGTTTTTTTTTGCAACTTTAAATCCTGACAATTAAACCTAATAATTTAACCAAAATGAAAAAAGCTATTATTTTTTTAGCAGCAGTAATTATTTCTTTCACATCATTCAGCCAGGTTAATTTTTCGGGTACCTGGCAGTTAAATACTTCCAAAAGCAAATTAGGAGGTGAGTTTACGATGTCACCCAAAGAAGTTGTAATAAAACAATCGGGAAATGAAATGACAGTTGAAAAACATTCTGAATTTCAGGGGCAGGAGTTTACTATGAACAGTAAATATACACTGGATGGGAAAGAATGTGTCAATACCGGTTTTATGGACTCAAATCAAAAATCAACTGCAGTCTGGTCCGATGATAAAAAATCATTAAAGATTACTACGAAATTTACAATGGGGGATATGGGTGAAGAAATGGTAATTACTGAACTATATTCTTTAAGTGGAAGTAACCTTTCTGTTGAGATGTCATCTGCTTCCTCATTCGGTGAAATGTCGGAAACCGGAGTGTACGATAAAAAGTAGATTAAATCGTTTATTGTATTTCCTCCGGGTATTAAATCTGAAGAAATAATCCAAATTCTGATAAGTTAAAAGGGAGAAGTATGGACTTTCTTTTCGATAAAAAGTATTTGATTTTAGTTTTATTTATAAACTTCATTTTATTGCCGGTCAGTCAGATACAGGCACAGTCAGAAGTTATGGCCTGGGGAAATATTACCGGTGTCAGGGTTGATGGGCAGTTAATGGAATTTGAGTCAAGTTTAAGGTTGGTTTCACCTTGTTGGTCAGAAATAACAGTTACCGGTAAAGAAAAACAACAGCCTTTATTTGACAGGGAAGGGAATATTCAGACAATTAAAACCGGTTTTGGCGGGCAATCCGGTTTTCGTTCACGTACAGAGCCACAAATTTCTTTTATTCAAACAGTTGAAGATATTTCAAAAAATACTATTTCTGTAAAATTAAAAACTGAAGTTTCAGTAGATACATTAATACAGGGCATTTATTTCTGTATTGACCTTCCTGCCAAATATTATTCAAACGGGACATTAAAGTTTTTAAATGCTTCTCCGGCCGGGAAAGCAGTCCTGCCGCTTATAAATTTAAAGCCTGAAGAAAACAAAGATCCATTTAAGGTTTCAGCCAAAGCGATCTCTGTCGACTCTCCATTAAGAAACATTGAGATCAGTATACATTCAAAAACAAAGATTTTTGTAAGAAAGGAAACGGAAAACTTTCAGATTTATATAGAGCTTCTTGGTTCAAAACTTAAAAAAGGGGATAGTTCCGGCAGGGAAATCACCCTAACTGCCGGAGGTGAAATCGACCACAATCCTGTTGAATTGGAAATAGATTCAAAAAATCCAGGGCGGCGTTTTGATGGAATTGGAGGTAATTTCCGTTTGCAGAATCCACGTACCGACCCGGCAGTTATTGATTATTGCCTGGATAATCTGAGGGTGGCCTGGGGGCGAGTGGAAATGCCATGGAATTTGTGGCACCCTGAAGAAGAAGTTAATCCGGTTGATGCCGCAGAATCAGGAAACCTGAATCCCCGTGTCAAAACTGCGATGGAGATGGCACAAAGATTGGCAGCTATGGATATGCCTGTAATTATCAGCGACTGGTCGGCTCCGAACTGGGCTATTCTGGGTGATCCCCGCGATGCTTACCTGAATCGGTCAAAAGGAATATTTGGTTATCAGCTAAATCCTGAAAAAACGCAAAAAATATATCAATCAATCGGTGACTACATTCAATATATGAAGGATTATTTTGGGGTTGAGGCAGCCATGTTTTCTTTTAATGAGTCAGACCTTGGTATTAATGTCAGGCATACCGGAGAAGAACATGCTGAGTTTATAAAAGGACTTGGAAAACACCTGGCTTCGAGGGGATTGTCTACGAAACTTTTGCTTGGAGATAATTCAGATGCGACAACATTCGATTTTATTTTTCCTGCCATGAATGACCCTGAAACGCATAAATACATTGGTGCAATTTCGTTTCATTCATGGAGGGGATGTACCGATGAAATCCTGAAAAAATGGGCTGATGCATCAATAAAGATGAACCTGCCATTAATCGTTGGTGAAGGAAGCACTGATGCAGCTGCCTGGAATTATCCTGAAATTTTTTCTGAACAGTCGTTTGCTCTTAACGAAATAAATCTTTATACACGAATTTGTTCGATATGCCAGCCTCTGTCAATTTTACAGTGGCAGCTTACTGCTGATTATTCAATTTTAACAGGGAATGGTGTATTTGGTATAGAGGGGCCACTTGTGCCTACCCAGCGGTTTTGGAATTTGAGACAACTTGCTTCTACACCCGTAGGTTCTTTTTCACTTCCCGTAACCTGTGATAATAAGAAAGTAAATTGTGCAGCTTTTAGCAATATAGCAAAAGGGCAATATGCAATTCACCTTGTAAATAACGGTGCCTCTTCTCCTGCAATTATAAAAGGTATTCCTGATAATGTTTCAGTATTTGAGGTTTTTGTAACCAATTCGGAACAAGGGATGAAAAAGAAAGGGGAGGTTGAAGTTAATGAAGGTACAGTTCAATTTACTTTGGAACAGGCAGGTTTTACAACTTTAATTTGTAAATGATTATCCAACTTAAATATTAAACTCATGAAAAATTATTTAAAACTTTCGTTTTTTTTATTAATTGTTCTTATATGTTCACAAATTCTCCAGGCACAGGATGAAAGGCCCTGGTTTCAGGGGGGTCCCTTTCAACGGCCTAAAGTGAACCAAAAAGCCAAATTGCTTCCGCTTATCAGTGTTGAAGGGAATAAGTTTGTAAATCCTGAAGGGGAAACAGTTTTATTCAGGGGGCTTTCCATTTCAGATCCCGATAAGGTTGAAAGGCAGGGACACTGGAATAAAAACCATTTTGAACAGGTTAAATCAATGGGAGCCATGCTTGTCAGGATTCCGGTACATCCGGCAGCCTGGCGTGAGCGAACACCTGCGAAATACCTCGAACTGCTTGACCAGGCAGTTGAATGGTGCACCGATCTTGGTATGTATGTTATTATCGATTGGCATTCAATTGGTAACCTAGGAATGGAGTTGTTTCAGGACCCGATGTACAATACTACAAAACAGGAGACTTATGAATTCTGGCGAACAATTGCAAGCCATTTCAGGGGAAATAATACTGTAGCTTTTTACGAGATATTTAATGAGCCTACAATTTACAGGGGGCAGTTAGGTACAATGACCTGGCCTGAATGGAAAAAAATCAACGAAAATATTATAAATCTGATGAGAGCCTGGGACACCGAAACAATACCATTAGTGGCTGGATTCGACTGGGCCTATGACCTTACACCATTACATATCGATCCGGTAAATGCTGCTGGTATCGGGTATGTTTCTCATCCGTATTCAAATAAAAGGTCTCAGCCATGGGAACCAAAATGGGAGGAAAATTTTGGTTTTGCTGCCGATAATTACCCGGTTATGGTTACTGAATTCGGGCTGCAAATGAGGCCCGGGGAATCAATGGATAATGAAGACTTTTATGGTAACCGTATTATTAAATACTGCGAATCAAAAGGAATAAGCTGGATGTGCTGGGTATTTGATCCGCAATGGGGACCACGGTTACTTCAAAACTGGGATGAAAATACATATAAACTAACCGAAGGAGGTGAATTTTTCAAAAAAGCACTTCATGGAGAGTTTGAATTTCAAAAAGTTAAAGATGAGTAATTTATGAAAAGAAACAATATTTTACTGAGAATAATAATATTTTTTGGTTTTCTTTTTTTTGCCTTTGGTTGTAAAACCAGAAATGAAAATTATACAAAAGGTATAGGAAACTATCCTGGAAATCCGTCTGAAAATTTTTCTCCTGAATTAAAACCAGATAAAACAAATTACAGGAATATTGCTAAAAACAGGATGGCATACCATTCTTCTGCCTATGATTACAATTTAACCGCCCAGCTTATTACTGACGGGATTATTACAAATAAAATTCCACATACAATTAAGCTAACCACAAATAATGGTGAGATAGTGAAAAATGAACGGGAATGGCTGCTTGACCACAATCGTGTAACAGAATGCAGCATTGTCGGTAATGATATATTTCTTGAGATTGATTTTAACGGCGAAGTCATTTTGCCTGAATTTGATAAAATTACTTTAGTTGGCAATGTTACATATGATGATTCAAAACTCAAAGGGTGGAAAATTGAATGCTTTGCTTCACAGGATGGAATTAAATGGGATGTTATTAAACGAATAAGCGGAGCTGGCCTCCCGGGTCAGGAAATGCAAAGCCGTTTTGGATTTTTTTCACCACCACCTGGTAATGATAGGGATTCTACAAGGCGTCGCCGTCCACGTAATTCATTTATGATAGGGCCTTATGGCGATGGACCTGATGCACCTAAACCCTCATTTACGTTTAATTTTAGTGGTTCAAGAAAGCCGCAAAGAACTATTAACCAATCATTTGAAGCTGGCAGTATTTCTGATTATAAAATGTTTAAAATCAGTATGAATGCCCCATGTGCTGAAACATGGACTTTTACAGACCTTGATTTTATGATGGGTGAAGAGAAGCTGATTATAGTTCCTTCACGTACTTTTACAAGCATCTGGATGAGTGCAGGGATAGAAGAAGAGTGGGTAATGGTTGACCTAGGCACACCCTCAACTTTTGATAAAATTAAATTGTATTGGGTAAATAAGGCCAAAGCTGGTAAAATTCAGGTTTCTGACGATAAGGAAGAATGGAAGGACATTGCAGAGCTTTCCGATTCTGATCAGCTTGCTGATGAAATTGATCTGAATCAGGAGGCAACAGGGCAATATGTTCGCGTTTTAATGAAAAACGGAGTACATGATATTTTGTTTGCATTAAGTGAAATCGAGGTTTATGGAAACGGTGGTTTGGTTCCTGATCCTGCTAAAGTCCCCAAAATTGCAGATAATAAAATGTATTTGAGTGGAGGGAACTGGAAGCTTCAGCGTGCTTCTGAGGTAAATTCTGAAGGTAACGAAATTTCAATGGCTGGTTTTAATACCGATGATTGGCTTGTTGCTACAGTTCCGGGAACTGCACTTGTAAGCTATAAAAATGCGGGTGCAATACCCAATCCCGACTACAGCGATAATCAACTGATGATTTCAGAATCTTTTTTTAATTCAGATTTCTGGTATCGGGATGAATTTGAAGTTCCGGCAGACTTTAACATTGGCAGGTTATTCCTAAACTTTGACGGAATTAACTGGAAAGCCGATGTTTTTGTCAATGGTACTAAATCGGGTCGGATAGAAGGTGCATTTACTAAGGCAAAATATGATGTAACCGGCCTTGTAAAGCCAGGGAAAAATGCAATTGCAATCAGGATTATAAAAAATGAAAACATTGGTGTTATCAAGGAACAAACAGCAATAAGCCCGGATAAAAACGGTGGAATTCTTGGAGGTGACAATCCGACATTTCATGCCAGTATTGGCTGGGACTGGATCCCAACTATCAGGGGGAGAAATATCGGAATATGGAACGATGTGTTTTTATCAACATCAAAATCGGTTACTATTGAGGATCCGTTTGTTACAACCAACCTGGATCTTCCTGACACTACATTTGCCGATATCAGTGTTGAATTATCACTTCAGAATCATACAACAGAACCGGTATCCGGAATATTGGAGGGGAAATACGGGAATATCAGTTTTAAACAGGAGGTTACTCTCGATCCTTCAGAATTGAAAATGATAACACTGGATCATACAAACCACACGGTACTTCATTTTGAAAATCCCGGACTTTGGTGGCCAAAAGGCTATGGGCAACAAAAACTGTATGATGTCGAACTTGTTTTTAAAACTTCCAATGGCCTTGTGTCAGATTTGAAATCATTTAAATCGGGGGTACGCGAAATGTCATATAGCGAAGATGATGATGTGTTAAGCATTTTTATAAATGGCAGGCGATTTATCGGACGTGGTGGAAACTGGGGATTTCCGGAATCAAACCTGAATTACAGGGGTCGTGAATATGATATTGCAGTAGCACTTCATGCCGATATGAATTTTACTATGATCAGGAACTGGGTTGGGCAAACCGGCGATGATGAATTTTTCGAAGCCTGCGACAGGCATGGAATAATGGTCTGGCAGGATTTCTGGCTTGCAAATCCGGTTGACGGGCCAAATCCTAACGATCCTGAAATGTTCCTGCAAAATGCCAGGGACTTTGTAAAACGGATTCGGAACCATCCTTCCATTGCACTTTATTGTGGAAGGAATGAAGGAAATCCTCCTCCTGAGATTGATAATCCGCTTCGCAGCGAAATTATTCCTGAGCTACATCGCGGGATCCATTATATTTCCAATTCTTCTATGGGTGTTGTGAGTGGCGGTGGCCCGTACAGGGCGTTGCCAGCCAGGGATTATTACCTGTTATACGGATATGATAAACTGCATAGTGAGCGAGGAATGCCGAATGTTATGAATTATGAAAGCCTCGCGCAAACATTGCCGGAATCGAAACTATGGCCGCAAAACAGTCAGTGGGGGCTTCATGATTTTTGCCTCGAAGGTGCCCAGGGTGCTGCTTCATTTAATCAATTAATAGAAAATGCCTTTGGCCCGATTGATAATGCAAACGATTTTACCAGGTTGGCACAACGGGTAAATTATGACGGCTACCGGGCTATGTTTGAAGGAAGAAGCCTTTACCGAAGAGGATTACTGCTTTGGATGAGCCATTCAGCATGGCCTTCAATGGTATGGCAAACATACGATTATTATTTCGACCCTACAGCTGCTTATTTTGCCTGCAAAAAAGCTTCCGAACCAGTACATATTCAGTGGAATCCGGTTTTTGATGAAATTGAAGTAGTTAATTACAACGGGAAAAATCGTACCGGTTTAACAGGAAAAGCTCAACTTATTAATATGGATGGTTCGGTTCAGTGGGAAAATGAAAAAGTGGTTGGCAGCGATGAAGATTCAACTGTGAAACTATTTAATCTGGAATTTCCGAAAAGTTTATCTTCCACCTTTTTTATCAAACTTACGCTTACTGAAAATGGAAAAGTAATTTCAGATAATTTTTACTGGAAAGGAGTAGAGGATGGTAATTACCAGGCTTTGAACAGTTTGCCAAAAGTATCGGTTGAAAGTACATCGAAAGTCAGAAAATCGGGCAATGACTGGATTATACAAACCAGATTAATAAACAAATCTGGCCATCCTGCTTTAATGGTCAGGTTAATTGTTGTAGGAAGTGAAAGTGGTGAAAGGATCCTTCCGGTATTTTATTCCGATAATTATATAGCCTTATTACCTGGTGAGGAAAGGACTATTACCATGAAATTAAAGGAAGAAGATTCCAGGGGAGAAAAGCCAACAGTAAATATCTCAGGATTCAATATAAAATAGCCATAAAAATGAAATTAGTAAAAAATAGTATAATCATTGTCCTGATTTTAGTGTCCGGTAATTTGGTGCGTGCAATTGAACCTGCAAATCCAAATATGACGAAAGAAGCCAGGGCACTACTTGAAATGTTTTATAATATTTCAGGGAAATATACATTGACCGGGCAACACAATTACCCGGTTTCAAAAGACAGGAACAGCCGGTTTTCAGCAAAATATGGTGGTGAGACCCCCGCAGTATGGAGCCAGGATTTTGGATTTTCGGAAAAGGGGGATAAGGATTCATACCTTTCACGTCCCGATATTATTAAAGAGGCAATCAGGCAACATAAAAAAGGATCGGTTATTGCGCTTTGCTGGCATGCAGTGCCACCAACTGCAGATGAACCTGTTACTTTCCAGCCTGACCGGAGGAATCCTCCTGAACCTGGTAAACTGGCAAGTGTTCAGGGGCAACTTACCGAAGAACAATACAAAGAACTGATGACTCCGGGAACTGAAATCCGAAAAAAGTGGGAAGCTCAGGTCGATGAAGTGGCTAAATTCCTGAAACAACTTCAGGATGCTCAAGTGCCGGTTTTATGGCGCCCTTATCACGAGATGAATGGGAACTGGTTCTGGTGGGGTGGTCGATATGGCGAAAACAGTACAGCTGATATTTACAGGTTGATTTACGACCGTTATACCAACTACCACAAATTGAATAACCTTGTATGGGTTTGGAGTGTTGACCGTCCAACTGAACCATACAGAAAATTTACAAATTTTTACCCTGGGAATGAATATCTTGACATTCTCGCACTTGATGTTTACGGAAATGATTTCAACCTGGATTATTACACCGGATTAATGGAGCTGTCGAATGGAAAACCATTGGTTTTGGGTGAAGTTGGAAATCCTCCGTCACTTGAAATTCTTGAAAAACAACCTAATTGGGCATATTGGGTTATTTGGGCAGGCATGGCAGGAAATACAACGAAAGAACTATATGCAGTTTACAATAAATCGCCAAGAATTTTAAATCAGGAGGATGAAGCATATTGGAATGTAATGGAACCGTTCAGAAAAGCCTGTGGTTTGCCCTTGTTGCCGGTTAAATCGGAAATTACTGTTGACTTTTCAGGAAACTGGATATTAAATGAATCAAAAAGCAATCCGGGTGGCGGAATGTTTGGAGCAACTCCTGCATATAAAATGGAAATTGAACAAGATGGTGACCTCATACTTAAAACAAGTTATTCAATTGTAGAATGGGATAATGATCAGATAACAAATGACGAAATGATCCTTGATGGTTCTGAGTCTGTTTTAACAGGTAACAACAATACAGAAAAACGTATAACTGCAAAATGGGATGCTGAAACCGAATCTATCAGAATAAATACTTTATCCAAATTTAGTTTCGGTGGCCGTAATATGGAATCAAAAGCTTCAGAAGAATGGAAATTGTCGGAAAATGGAAAGGTCCTTGTAATAAAATCGGTATCCAGCGGATTCGGTGGAAATGAAAGAACATCTGAATTGATATTTGATAAAAAAAATTAGAATTAGTATTAAGATTTAATTTTTTATCACGGGGTTTAATCTGCATGGATTACCCCCTTTTAATGTTGTTTTTATTACATTCTAGTATTAATTAATATTCTATCCCTGCCATTTTTATACCAGTAAATAAATTATTTCAAAAGGTATTTTCAATTTTAAAATTGCAGATTTGTGTTATTAAACAGGTATTTGTATTATTTATTGTATATAATACAAATATATTACTTATTGTAAATCAATTATATGTATTTGGTCTGTTCTGTTGTGGTTGTTAATTAATGTTAAAGAATACTTTCTTAATTTTTAATATATTTCTACATTTACAATTCGATCTTTGTATGAAATATATTATAAGGAATGAAAATTAATATAATCACCGGTTTTATCCTCCTATTTACATTCAGCAATGTTTTCGGTCAGCAGTTTAATTACCTACGTCCGCAGGATGGTTTATACGACGGTGAAATTAATTCAATCGAACAGGATGAATCGGGATTGATGTGGTTTGCAACCTGGTCAGGACTTATATCCTATGATGGAATAAATTTCAGATCTTACCAGCCTGAGATTGGAAATCCATACAGTTTGCCGGATAAAAAAATCAAGAAACTTTTTGTTGACTCAAAAGATAATTTATGGATTATTACTTCAAGAGGGCTGAATTTATATGACAAGGAAAATGAGACTTTTAAAACTATTGGTTTTGACCGGAGGTTCAGCTTTTTGATCGACATAAATTATATTTCTGAAATCGATGATAATATTATTATTCACTCTTTGGAAGGATTTTATATTTATCCACTAAACAAATTAAACGACCCTGATTATAAAGCAAAAAAGATTAATATTTACGACAAGCAGGAATTAATAAGGTTCTCCAGTCTTTCTACAGCCCTGGCAGGCAACTTGTATTTGGTAACACTTCAGGACAATTTCAGGAATTCGGATGTCCTTGTTGCCCGATTGGATACAAATAATACAGGTGTATATATAAATGTGGAAAAACGGATAAGTATTTCCGACCGTGTAAATTCTATTGAATATGTTAAACCTGAAAATAATATATATTTTGCCACCAATAACGGAATTGTTGCCTACTCGTTAAAAAACAACGATTTTACCAGGAATATTTATTTTAAAGGAACAGTAGTCAGGCAAATAATTTATACGAGTGATTATAAATTATTTTGTTCGACTGACAATCCTGAACTTTTGTATGTTGACCTGCACCTGGGTACTGCCGGACGTTATATTGCAAATCCAAACAGGATTGGTACCTTATTAAATAACAATGTTCATTGTTTGTTTGAGGATTTTTCAGGTAACCTATGGATTGGTCATCAGGGGCAGGGGCTTAGCATTAAAAACCTTTACCTGAAAGAATTTAATACCTTCAGAAGAGATCCACTGGATAAAAATACACTGAGGTCCAATATTATAATGAGTTTTAATGGTACAAACGATGAAATCCTGATTGGATGCAGGACAGGGGGTATGAATATAATTAAAAAGAAGTTTGAATCAGTGGAAAACCCGGATTATTCTGTTGTAACCTTCAGGCAACCCAATGGAAACAGGATAGGGATATGGAATATTGCCAAAGAATCAGAAACAGTTTTCTGGATTGGTACCGATAATGGCCTGATGAAACTGGTAAAAAGCAATGGCAAATGGGATTTTGATTATTCAGAACCACCCATTTACAGGGGTGTTGTTAGGAAAATATTTATTGATGAAAACAGAAACCTGTGGTGTGGCACATGGAGAGATGGCCTGTTATTTATTCCGGCATTAAAAAATAATCCGGAAAGAAAATATTACCAGTACAGGATGAATCCAAACAATCCGGAATCGCTAACTGATAATTTTATCCAGTGTATGACACTAGACAGTAAGGGCAGATTCTGGGTAGGGACGGTAAACGGTTTCAACCTTCTGAAAAGCAATTATGAAAACTTGGATCTGTCGGGTGAAACTGAGCCACAACTGGAATTTAAACGATATGTAGCTGAAAAGCTTACACCCGGATTTCTGAATAACAATGAAATTAATTGCATTTTCGAAAATTATGATGGTAAAATGTGGATTGCCACTCAAGGGGGTGGAATAAATATTTTTGACCCTGAAAAAGAAACATTTGATTATATGACTGTTGCTGATGGTTTACCTGGAAATGATATACAGGGAATCTTAAGAGACCACATGGGAAAACTCTGGATAAGCACCAATAAAGGGCTTGCATCTTATTCACATTATAAAGATGATCCGGAAATAAAAATCTATAGCTCGTCTGATGGAATTCAGGGTGAAATTTTTATGGTTAATTCTTATTATAAATCGATGGATGGTGAAATGTTTTTTGGAGGCGACAATGGTTTTACCCGGTTTTATCCTAACAGGATACATCCGAATCAGATAAAACCTAAAATTGCATTTTACAGCCTTCGATTTGGAAATGAAAATATTAATGTTGGCGATACTGTAAACAAAAGAGTAATTCTCAAAAAAAATATAAATTATATAGACAAATTAGTTCTACCTTATAAGAATAATACATTCAATATTGGTGTATCAACCATTCATTACCAGCACCCCGAAGGGAACAGGATACAGTATATGCTTGAAGGCTATGAAAGTACCTGGAGAACTGCAGTTGCAATGCAGCGTTATGTATATTATTCAAATTTACCTTATGGGGAATATACATTCAAAGCAAAAGCTTTAAGTTCTGATAATATTGAATCAAGCCAGGTCAAATCATTTAATATAGAGATCCTTCCTCCCTGGTATCGGACCTGGTATATGAGTATTGTTTTCTTTATTCTTGTAATTACTGTATTTGGCGGATTTATATATATTATTATAATCAGGCAAAAACTTGTTTATGAAAAGAGAATAGATAAAATAACAATTGACAACAACGAAAGCAAAATGGTATTCCTTACCAATATTGCACATGAACTTAAAACTCCTTTAAGCCTTGTAATTGCACCTATTGATGATATAATGCAGAACTATAAAACAATTGATCCGTTCTGGAAAAATCATTTACAACTCATATACAGGAATTCCAAATATTTATTAAAACTCATTAATCAAATTGTTGATTTCAGGAAACTTAATGCAGGGAAATTAAAACTCTACCCTGAAAAAACAGATATTGTCAGGTTGATAAAAGATGTTGTGCTTAATTTCAAATATATGGAAAGCCAGCGTAAAGTTAACCTTAGCATAAACATTTCGGCAAGCAGGATTATCCTTTCCATAGATGCTCAGAAAATTGAAGAAGTTCTATACAACCTTTTGTCAAATGCATTTAAACATACTGAAGACCACAAATCAATTGTAGTATCGCTTGATGTAATTGAAAATAATGATTCTGAGGGAGAAAATATATCTGGGAAGAAATTAAAAATATCGGTCTTTAATGAGGGGCCTGAAATCCTGGATGAAGATAAAACAAAAATCTTTGAGCGTTTTTATAAAACAGATGAAAGT
>JAFGGF010000203.1 GCA_016930735.1 Prolixibacteraceae bacterium | reverse complement strand
ACAATCAAGTTTTCCTGAACCAACATGAACTGCGTGGCTGAAAAATACATGGTCGGGGAGGTTGTGGATTCTTGTCCATTCTATCGGGATCCCGGTTTCATTTGCCTGAACCACTTTAGAAATTTCAAACTTACCTGAATTATTGCCTTCACGAATAATTATATGGCAATTCATACACAGGTTGGCTGCCGGTATTCCGGCTGATTTGCTTTGTTCTACTGTAGTGTGGCAATACATACAATCGATCCCGTTTTCGCCGGCATGAACTTTATGCGAAAATTTTATAGGTTGGTCAGGTGCATAGTTTTCCTGCCTACCCAGCCTGATAGCATCTTTTACAACAATTGAAATTTGCCAGCTTAATGCGCCAACAATAATTATAACATGGATAAACCTCGGTTTTATCTTCCTGAAAAAGATAAGGTCAAGTAATAAAAATGCCATTACAATACCCAGGAATAAAAAGAGCATCAGATTTGAAATGCTTATTTTTTGTTTTGGAATCCCAGTGTGTGCAAGGTCATCAAGGTACAATTTTACTTTTTGCAGGTCTTCATCTTCGATCTGAAAATTCTGATGAACCTGTTCCATTTTAATTCCAACAGGTTGTTTAACAGCCTGCTGAAAATCATCATAACTTTTGGTTGAATATTTTATTGCAATTTCGAGTGCAGATGGATTCCAGTTTAAAGTGTCAGACAGTTTCAGATTATGGCACGAAACGCAGGAAGGTCCTTCATTGTTTCTGGGCAGGAGCCCCATAAAAAACCTTTGCCCTCTGGTGATATCCTCTTTGGAATGCCCGTCTGTAATAACAGAATCATGTTGATCTTCTTCTGCATAAATGGCTGAAGGTGTAACTGTAACTAAAAAAAGTGAAATAAAAACTGCAAGTATTAATCTGATGCTTGTTTTTTGTCTATTAGTTTTCCCCATTCTATTTGGTTTTCTTTATATCAGGTTTTCAAAAGTTACGAAATTTTCAACAATAAAAAGGCTGAAAGGTTCTATGAAATGGTATCAATTTTTAAATTTTCCGGTTAAAATTCAGATTTTATAACAACGAAGGGAATTTACAAATTGAATTTGATGTTAAGAATTTAAATACGAATGTATCACTATGAGGTTTTTATAAAGCCCTGATTATTTATTTATGTTTTTTGTCAGAAATTTTATTGTTTTCAGCACCAAGGTTTTCGGTTAATTTTTTTACAATTTTCATATTATCGAAAAATTCCTTGGCAATAACTCTTAAAATTGTATAACTGGGAATCGCCAAAATCATACCAAGGATTCCGGCCATACTTCCTGCTGCCATTATAACCAGAAATATTTCCAGCGGATGTGCTTTAACGCTGCTTGAGTATATAAGTGGCTGGAATAAAATATTATCGATTACCTGGACAGAACCGAAAACAACAACCATCCAGCCAAGTAAAGGCAAAGTATGGCTCATAAAGTCGGCATTCAGGTTGATTGCTACACCTATTAAAATTCCTACAAAAGCACCCATCCAGGGGCCGAGGTATGGTATTACATTAAAAAGTCCGCAAAATAAACCTATAACCACGGCATGTTGAAATTCGATTCCTATAATTGTTAAACCTATGGTGTCGAGTAACATAACCATAAATACCTCAAACAATAAACCAATAAAATACCTGCGGAGGAGGTAAGATATGGAACTTAATATTTTACCAACTTTTTTTTCTACTTCTGTCGGGACAATCAGCAAAATAGCGTTCCTGAACATATCTTTTTCTTTCAGGAAAAAGAAGGTAATAAATGAAATTGAGAAGAAAGCAATCATCAGCTCGCCAAGTGTACCTGCAACAAAACCAACCACATTTGAAAGTTGTGAAAATTCAAACCGGCTGCTGAGTTGTTCCTGTAAAACATCAAAAAATGTTTGCCCGTTTACTTCAATACTTTTTCCTGAGACAAATTTGGTTATACGGCTGATAGGTTCCTGAATTGATTCCAGTACTGCATTAAAATCGAGCGATGATAAAGTATCAAATTCACTCACCAAAAGCGGGATCATAAAACGGAAAAAGCCAACAAATACAACCCAGATAAAAATTAAAGCAATAAAAGCTGCCAGCCCATCAGGAACTGAAAATTTACCTATTTTTATTTTTTGCAGCTTTTTTACTACCGGCCTACCTATAAATGAAAGAACCACTGATATTATTATATAAGTTACAATGGCACTGAAATACCAAATCAGGAAAAGTGTGATTATGCCTCCGATAACCAACAGGATATTTCTCGTCCTTCCCTTAAAAGCGATCATAAACTTTTATGTTTTTAACAAAGATAGATTAATTCTTAATTTAAAGGGTTGAAATTCCATGAAGTTAAATTATTTGTATATTGTAAAATAATTTAACAAAACCGGAAATGCCGTTAAAAAAGATACCTGCCATTATTATTGAAGATTCTGAAGTTGACCTGTGGCTGATCACTTTTATGTTAAAAAAAATCGGAGATGTTGAGATTTTAAATTCCGCAAAAACAGGGTCAGCCGGGGTCAAATTAATCGAAAAACATAAACCCGACCTGATTTTTCTCGACCTTGACCTGCCCGAAGTAAGCGGAATTGAAATTGCCCGTATGATCAGAGACAGGAACATACGGTCGAATATTGTTTTTGTAACTTCCTTTGAACAATATGCCGGTGAAGTCCAGGAATTTGAACCGTTTGATTATTTAGTAAAACCTCTGACACTTGAAATACTTACAGATGTGCTTCGACGGTATAAAGCACGGAAGGTTGATTAATCAGTTTTTTCAGGGATTTAGTTTTTAGTTGCCTTTATTAAAATACTGATTGGACGGGTATAAATCAGGTTGGCCGGTTTATCAATTAATTTCCACACTCCGAAAGGGAGGATTTTTAATAATCCATGGGTCCTTAAATAAATCAGCGCCTTATTCCCGAATTTGTAAAATTCTACCTGTTTTGACAATTCAGGATTAAAAAAGGAAAGCAGTATTTTTTCATCGAAAGAGTGCAAATGCGCCGATTTGGGTGTTGGCCTGTTGCAATGGATACAAAGAGAATATTCAATTTTTTCCTTGTAGGGTGTTGTAATAAGCAGAGTGCCTCCCGGTTTTAATACCTTAAACAGGGTTTTTATAAAAAGTTCCGGTTCAGTAACATGCTCTATAATTTCAGATGCAATAATAATATCGAAAGAATCAGGCTTAAAAGGCAGCGAAAACACATCGCCGACAAAAGCTGAATGATTTCCGGAAGGAAACCGTTTTAATGCTTCAGTGGTGTTTTTTAAAGAGATATCAAAAGAAACAACCCGGTAATTCTTTTTACAAAATTTTTCAGCAACCCAGGCACTTCCGCAACCAACATCCAGAATCAGCCCTTTATTTTCAGGAACCATTGATGTTAAATATTCCCTGACTCTTCTTTCATTATGCCTGACAGCTCCGGTTTGCTTCTGAAAATAATCATACTCAAGGGCATCTTTCTGATAATGATCGATATAATTAAAAATTGTACCAAATGTTTTATGTATTTCCGATTCTTTTTTAACCGAATCATTTTCAACCAGCATAACCGGTACTCCCGACTCAATATGATAAATTGCCGAGCATCCGCTACATATTATATTATATTCTGAAAAAACTAATTCCTGACTCTGACAAGCAGGACATTGAATTATTTCGAAAGGTATATTCTTGTTTGTTCCCATTGATAATTGCAAAACAGGTTTTAAAATTAGTACATAATTATAAATACGACTGCAAGGATAATACTGTAAATAACAAGCGGAGTTATCGGAATATATTTCAGTGGCTCAATTTTCAATCTGGATTTATTATATACGATCCAGATAATTTTTTGTAAAATGTAAGCAATTACGGTTGCAAAAGCCACACCTTCGATTCCCCAGAACTGAATAAAAATAATACTCAATGTAGCATTCACAACAAATTCTGCCAGTGAAGCATACATGATAATATTGGTTTTTTTCAATCCGATAATGATTGGATGAGGAAATACCAGCCTT
>JAFGGF010000202.1 GCA_016930735.1 Prolixibacteraceae bacterium | reverse complement strand
TCTACAGGGATTTATTCACCTTAAGCTATATGCATTTTTCCAATATGTGCATGCCCCGGCGCTTTTAAGCGCATTTCAAATTTATTCGAGATCAGTAAAATTTTTATCCCAATTAAAAAATAATACAATGGGACAGGTAAAAACATATCATGAAATCAATACTAAACTGAAAAAAGGAGAAGCAGTTGTTTTAACGGCCGAGGAAGTTTCGGAAATGGCTAAAACTGCATCGCCAGAAGAAATTGTCGAAAAAGTTGATGTTGTTACTACAGCTACCTTTGGAGCTATGTGTTCTTCAGGGGCAATCATAAATTTTGGTCATGCGAATCCTCCAATTCGAATGGAAAAGATCAGGTTGAACGGGGTTCCCTGTTATGAAGGGTTGGCTGCTGTCGATTCTTACGTTGGGGCAACAGCTTGCGATCCGGAAAATCAGGAATACGGAGGAGCACATGTAATTCAGGATTTACTTGAGGGAAAAGATGTAATTCTGGAAGCCTGGGCTAAAGGGACTGACTGCTATCCAAGGAAACATATTAAAACCATAATTAATATCAATACAGTCAACGAATTATTTCTGTTTAATCCGAGGAATGCATATCAGAATTATAACGTTGCAGTTAATACAACTGATAAAATGATCCATACATATATGGGCACTCTTTTATCGAAAATGAGGAATGCCACTTATTCTACTTCAGGAGAATTGAGTCCGTTGTTGAATGATCCTGAATTCAGGACTATTGGGATTGGCACCCGTATTTTCCTCGGAGGGACACAGGGTTTTGTTGTGTGGCCCGGCACTCAATTCAATACATCAAAACCGAAAAATGAGTTTGGAATTCCGGTAAGCAATGCAGCCACCATTGCGGTGATGGGGAATCTGAAAGAGATGAGTTCAGAATATGTTCAGGCAGCATATTTCGAAAAATACGGAGTAAGTATGTTTGTTGGAATAGGCATCCCTATTCCGGTTTTTGATGTTGATATTGCAAAACGGGTTTCAATCAATAACAGCCAGATTGAAACATCTGTTTTGGATTATGGAACTGTAGGCACACCAAAGCTTGGGCAGGTTACTTACGAAGAATTACGTTCAGGTTATATTAAGGTGAAAGGAAAAAAAATCCGGACAGCTCCGGTTTCCAGTTTGCCAAAAGCACGTAAAATTGCAGATGAATTAAAACACTGGCTTCTGAAAGGAGAATTTGAGATAACACAGCCGGTTCAGATGTTTCCGAAAAATACTTCATTAAACAGTTTGGAAGAAAAGGAGGTTGACAATGATTAAACGACGTTATATATTGAACTTTCCCCCTGAAAGTGGCGATAAACCACTCAGTTATCATCTGGTAAAAGATTATGATATCAGGATCAATATTCTGAAAGCCGAGGTTTATCCGGGGAAAATGGGAAGCCTGCTTCTTGAACTTCAGGGGAAAAAAGAAAATATTGAAAAAGGTGTTGAATATCTGATGAATCACCATGTGATTTGTGAACCACTTGAAAAAAGAATTCGTTTTCAGGAAGATAAATGTATCGATTGTGGAAATTGTACCGCTGTTTGTTTTGCCGGAGCACTCACTATGGATCCTGTAACCTGGGAATTGAAATTTAATAAGGAAGAGTGTGTGGTTTGTGAACTTTGTATCACTGCCTGCCCGTTGAAATTGTTTGAAATCGACTTCAGGTAACCAATGTATGAACCACGCACATACCGGAAACAGTTTAATCTGAGCAGGTTTTATCCGTTTTATGCAACCTTTCGGGAAACTGATTTATGGATCGGGGTTAACCGGAAATCCTATGTGCCGGAAATGAAAAGCCAGGCATATAAAAAAGTTGTTGAATTACGAAAAGTACTGGATGATCATATTTATTTGCATCCTGATTTTAAAAAAGCCCTGAATCCGCTTTCAACCGCTAATAATTTTCCAAAAGAGGTTAATGAAATGATAACCATGGCAGCCAAAGCAGGAATTGGACCAATGTCAACAGTGGCTGGATTATTTGCACAGGAGGTCGGAAGGGATTTGATGAGCCGGTATCCGGTTGAGGAGCTTGTAATAGAAAACGGGGGAGATATTTTTCTCAAGTTAAAAGAAGATTTGCATTTGTCGGTTTATGCAGGAAAGTCGCCATTATCAGAGAAAATAGGAGTAGTAATTCCAGCAGGTAGAACACCAATAGGGATCTGTACTTCGGCCGGAACAGTTGGCCCTTCGCTTAGTTTTGGAAAAGCTGATGCAGTAATGGTAGCATGTAAAAGCACTTCCCTTGCCGATGCATTTGCAACAGCTTTTGGGAACAAGGTTCAATCTTATGCAGATATTGAAACAGTATTAAATTATTCGGAGCAATTCCCTGAAATCCTTTCATTAATAATAATTTGTGAAGGAAAAATCGGAATTCGTGGTAACTTTGAGGTTAAGGTTTTAAAATAAAAGGGAAAGTAAAATCACCCCTGTAATCCCCTCAAGGGGATAATTGAAAATAGAACTTATAAAGAGTAAAAATAAAATAAAAAAATTTGACCAAATTCCCCCTTTGAAGGGGGTTAGGGGGATGTGAGGTGCCAGACAACTATAATAATTATAACAAGGAACTTAAGGATTTTGCCCGGAAACTACGGAATAATTCTACTTTGGCAGAAGTAATATTGTGGGATAAGTTGTTAAAGAAAAAGCAGTTAAGGAATTATCAGTTTTTAAGGCAAAGGTCAATTGATATTTATATTGTTGATTTTTTCTGCAAGGATTTGAAATTGGTAATAGAAGTTGATGGTACTTATCATCTGTTTAACAGGAAAAAAGACAGAGCCAGGGATGAGGATTTAAATGATTTAGGATTTACTGTAATTCATTTTAATAATGAAGAAATTTTAAATGATTTACTGAGTGTTCAAAGGACAATAGAAAGATTTATAGATGAATATGAAAAAGGGGCAAAATAACTAAACACTCCTATAATCCCCTCAAGGGGATATTTTTGAAAACAATATTTTAATTTGATGGTTTCATCATAGATTAACAGGAAATTATAATGATCGAAAAAAATATATATAAAGAACTTGAAAAAAGGGTTTTGGTAAAAGACGGAGCCACTGGCTCACTCATTCAGGAATTCAAACTTTCTGAAGAAGATTACAGAGGTGAGCTCTTAAAAGATTTTCCTTATGACCAGAAAGGGAATAATGATATACTTTCACTTACAAAACCTGAAATTGTCGAGGAGGTTCACCATCGTTACCTTGAGGCCGGTGCTGATATTATCCTGACCAATACTTTTAATGCCACCAGTATTTCACAGGCTGACTATCATACAGAGGATATGGTCTATGAAATGAACAGGGCAGCAGCGTCCATCGCAAGCAATATAGCTGATGAATACACTCAAAAAAATCCTGATAAACCACGGTTTGTAGCAGGCTCACTGGGGCCAACCAATAAAACACTTTCCCTTTCTCCGGATGTAGACGATCCGGGGTACAGGGCAGTAACTTTCGATGAAGTTAAAAATTCCTACCGTGAACAGGTTGAGGGATTGCTTAATGGTGGTGTTGACCTTTTACTGATTGAAACAATATTTGATACACTGAATGGTAAAGCAGCTATTCTTGCAATCGAAGAAGCGCTCGAAAACAGAGGCATTAAAATGCCGCTGATGGTTTCAGGTACTATTACCGACGCCAGTGGACGTACACTTTCTGGTCAGACTCCTGAGGCTTTCCTGAATTCGGTTTCTCATATCGATTTGTTAAGCATCGGACTAAACTGTTCTCTTGGTGCTTCTGAGTTACGGCCCTATGTAAAGGAATTGTCAATTAAGGCCCCGTTTTATATCAGTTCACATCCGAATGCCGGGTTGCCAAACCAGTTTGGTGGTTACGATGAAACTCCTGAAATAATGGGGGCTTTCATCAAAGATTTTCTGGATAATCGGTTTGTAAATATAATTGGAGGTTGTTGCGGAACTACCCCTGATCATATTCGTGAATTTGTAAAACTTGCTGAAAAGGCAACTCCTCATCAAAAAATGGAGAGAGACCATTTGACCCGTTTCAGTGGATTGGAACCGGTTACAATGACCGAAAATTCGAATTTTGTTAACATCGGTGAACGGTGCAATGTAGCAGGATCAATCCGATTTGCCCGGCTGATAAGAGAAGGGAATTATGAGGATGCCCTTATAATTGCCCGCAATCAGGTAGAGAACGGAGCACAGGTAATCGATGTAAATATGGATGATGCCATGCTCGATGCCAAAAAGGAAATGGTAAAATTCCTGAACCTGTTGATGGCAGAGCCTGATATTGCAAAGCTTCCGGTTATGATAGACTCCTCAAAATGGGAAGTGATTGAAGCCGGATTAAAATGCCTCCAGGGGAAAGCAATAGTGAACTCCATCAGTTTGAAGGAAGGGGAAGAAGTTTTTATTTATCAGGCTAAACAAATTAAAAGATATGGTGCAGCAGCTGTAATTATGGCTTTTGATGAAACAGGGCAGGCTGATAATCTGGAACGCAGAATAAAAATCTGTAAAAGAGTCTACCAACTGTTAACTGAAAAAGTTGGCTTTCCACCGCAGGATATAATTTTTGACACTAATGTTTTAACCATAGGAACCGGAATTGAAGAACACAATAATTATTCTGTAGATTTTATTGAATCAGTAAAATGGATCAAACAGAATCTTCCATATGCCAAAACAAGCGGCGGTATCAGCAATGTTTCGTTTTCTTTTCGGGGTAATAATTTGGTTCGTGAAGCAATGCATTCGGTGTTCCTTTATCATGCCATTGCAGCCGGATTGGATATGGGGATTGTAAATCCCGGAATGCTCCAGATTTATGATGAAATTCCGAAGGATTTACTGGAGAAAGTTGAGGATCTTGTTTTAAATCGTAGGTCGGATGCTACTGAACGATTACTTGATTTTGCCCAGAATCTTAAACAGGATGAATCTAAAGAGGTGAAAATTGATGCCTGGCGGGAGCTTTCCCTGGAAGAGAGGATCAGTCATTCTCTTGTCAAAGGAATTCCTGATTTTGTGGATGAAGATATGGCAGTGGCAGTCAAAAAATATTCACCAGCATTGGAAGTAATTGAAGGCCCGTTGATGGATGGGATGAATATTGTTGGCGAATTGTTTGGTTCCGGGAAAATGTTCCTTCCACAGGTAATTAAATCGGCAAGGGTAATGAAAAAAGCTGTAGCTTACTTATTGCCTTATATTGAGGCTGACAAAAAGAAATTTCAGCTATCAGACACAAGAAAAAAAGTCCTTTTGGCAACCGTCAAGGGCGACGTTCACGATATTGGGAAAAACATTGTCGGGGTGGTGCTTGGATGTAATAATTACGACATTATCGATTTGGGAGTCATGGTTCCGACCGATAAAATTCTGGATACTGCCGTTAAAGAAAATGTAGATATTATCGGGTTAAGCGGATTGATTACCCCTTCGCTTGAAATTATGGTGGATGTTGCCAAAGAAATGGAAAGGAGGGGATTGAAAATTCCTTTGCTGATAGGGGGTGCTACTACCTCCAAAATTCATACGGCAGTAAAGATTGCACCTGAATACAGCCAGCCTGCAGTCCATGTAAAAGACGCATCCCTGGCAGTGAATGTGGTTTCAAACCTGATTGCTGGCAAAGAAGAATTCAGGGAAGAAATCAAAAAAGAATATGAAGAAATAAGAGAATTTCAGGCAAACAGGAAACCAAAGGAATATATTTCTCTTGAAGATGCCAGAAAAAATAAATATCAGATTGACTGGCAAAATACCCCCATTTATAAACCCGATTTTATTGGCGTAAAAAAACTGATCGACTTCCCTTTGGAAGAACTTAGAAAATACATTGACTGGACTTTCTTTTTTATTACCTGGGATATGAAAGGTGCTTATCCGCAAATTATGGATGACCCGGAAAAAGGAGAAGAAGCCAGGAAGCTCTATGCCGAGGCCAATGAAATGCTCGATGATATCATCGAGAAGAAAATGCTTCAGGCGAATGCCGTGTTTAGAATCTGGCCAGCCCACGCGGAAGGTGATGACATAGTTTTATTTGCAGACGAGGTGAAAACAAATGAAGTTGGCAGATTTTATCATTTACGCCAGCAGGAAAAGAAAAAAGAAGGAACAGCGAATATGTGTCTTGCCGACTATATTGCTCCAAAAGAAGCAGGAATTACTGATTATTGCGGAGGATTTGCAACTACGGCAGGTATCGGCATTGAAAAGTGGAAAGAAAAATTCAGGTCGGAACACAACGATTATAAGGTAATTATGTTGGAAGCTCTGGCTGACAGGCTAAGTGAAGCTTTTGCAGAACTTCTTCATGAAAAGGTACGAAAAGAATACTGGGGGTACGTACCAAATGAAAATCTGAGCAAAGAAGAGTTACTAAAAGTAAAATATCAGGGCATTCGTCCGGCATTGGGTTACCCGGCCTGTCCCGAACATTCGGAAAAAGAAAACCTGTTTAATCTTTTAAAAGCTGAAGAAGTTGGAATTATTTTAACTGAACATTTTGCGATGTACCCGAATGCTTCTGTAAGCGGTGAGTATTTTGTTCATCCAGATTCCCGTTATTTCGGGTTGGAAAGGATTTCAAAAGACCAGGTGGAAGATTATGCCAAACGTAAAGGTAAAAGCGTTGAGTTTATTGAAAAATTCCTTCCTGCAAACATGAATTATAAATAATTTCTGCCCGATATTCTAAAGTAGCG
Organism: Prolixibacteraceae bacterium; assembly: GCA_016930735.1. Taxonomy (GTDB): domain Bacteria; phylum Bacteroidota; class Bacteroidia; order Bacteroidales; family Prolixibacteraceae; genus JABMQB01. The sequence goes on along the minus strand of JAFGGF010000202.1, from coordinate 19,351 downwards.
TTAGAGTTTAATTGTTGTTTTATTAAAATAAACCTTAAAAATTAGCTCTTTGGCGCCATAATTTAATTAAATTTGGGCACTAAGGTGCCATAATTAAAGAAAATGGAATATATTCACCGATCCATAACATCAACAATATTGACCTGTTTACAACCTAATAAGGTTGTAGTTCTATTAGGATCTAGAAGGATGGGTAAAACAATTCTTTTAAATAAGATACTTGAACTCACGAAAGAAAAATTTTTGTTGCTGAATGGTGAAGATTTTACAACGCAGGATATATTCAGGCAAAGGACGATCGAAAATTTTAAAACTGTTTTTGGTTCAGCTAATATTCTCGCAATCGATGAAGCCCAGGAAATAAAGGAAATTGGTAAAGCATTAAAGTTGATTGTTGACCATATTCCTCAAATTAAAATAATTGTTACGGGATCATCTGCATTTGATATTAGCAATAAATTAGGGGAGCCATTAACAGGCCGAAAAACCACATTTATATTATTCCCTTTTGCACAAATGGAATTGTCAGGAAATGAAACCATTGTTGAAACAAAAAGCAGGTTGAATACCAAATTGATATTTGGATCATATCCTGAAATTTTTCAAAAACAGGATTATTCCCAGAAAGCAACTTATCTGAAAGAACTTGTTGGTTCTTATTTAATGAAAGATATTCTGTCATTTGAAGGAATAAAAAATTCAGATAAAATAATTGACCTTTTAAGGTTGATTTCGTTTCAAATCGGGAAGGAAGTTTCTTTGCATGAATTAGGACGGCAGCTTGGGATGCATAAAAATACAGTTGACAAATATCTGGATTTACTTTCAAAGACTTTTATAATTTTCGGAATAAGTGGTTTTAACAGGAATTTACGAAAAGAGATATCAAAATCGAAAAGATGGTATTTTTATGATAATGGCATTCGAAATATTTTAATCAATAATTTGAATGAAATTCACATCAGAAATGATGTCGGTGAATTATGGGAAAATTATATTATTTCTGAAAGAATAAAATTTCAACATTATACAGGAATGATCTCATCAAATTATTTTTGGAGAACATATCAACAACAGGAAATTGACTGGATAGAAGAAAGGGGCGGCAATTTATATGCTTATGAGATGAAATGGAATTTTAATAAAAATGTTCGAATTCCATCAGCCTGGAAATCAGCATACAAAGATTCATTTTTTGAAGTCATTCAACCAAATAATTATTTAAATTGGATTGTGCCTCAGAATTTCGATTAAGAACTTATTTTTGCACAAAAGGAGAAAGCACATGAAAGTAATAGACATCATAAATAAAAGCAATAAAACAGTTTTTTCATTCGAACTGCTTCCTCCTCTTAAAGGAAATGATGCAGGTAAAATTTATAATACCATTGAAGGATTACTGGATTTTAATCCACAATATATTAATATCACCACACATCGTGACGAGTTGGAATTTAAGGAGATGGCTGATGGCTCGATTGTAAAACGGACGGTGAGAAAACGTCCGGGAACAGTTGCGATTGCAGCTTCAATCCAGTATAAATACAACATTCCGGTGGTACCGCATATTTTGTGTGGAGGATTTACCAAAAGTGAAACAGAACATGTTTTGATCGACCTGAATTTTCTGGGAATTAAGAATGTCCTGGCGCTTCGTGGAGACGGAGTAAAAAACCAGCATGTATTTAAACCGGAACAAAACGGTCATTCCAATGCAAATGAACTGGTTACCCAGATTGTTGAACTAAAAAGGGGGAAATACCTCGAAGAAGATTTAAAAAACAACACCCCGCTTGATTTTTGTATTGGTGTGGCCGGCTATCCTGAAAAACATTTTGAAGCACCTAACCCGGAATTGGATCTTTTGTATCTGAAACAGAAAGTGGATGCGGGAGCTGATTATGTTGTAACCCAGATGTTTTTTGACAATAAAGTATATTACGATTTTGTGGATAAATGCAGGGAGATGGGGATTACAGTCCCCATCATTCCGGGGATCAAACCAATTAATCTGAAAAATCAGTTAACTGTCCTTCCAAAAATCTTCAGCATAGATATTCCTCAGGAATTAGCTACTGAACTTTCTAAATGTAAAAGTAATGACGACGCCAGAACCGTAGGTACAGAATGGGCAATCAACCAGGCAAAAGACCTGGTAACCAACAATGTACCTTCAATGCATATTTATACTTACGGGATTTCTGATAACGTAAAAGAAATTTTAAAAGCTGCTTTCTAATCCATTAGTCCCAATCCTGAAGCATACTGGATGGCTTCAAAAGAATTGGTCACATTCAGTTTTTCGAGGATCCGTTGCCGGTGTGTATTTACAGTATGTACACTAATGAATAATTTTTCAGCAATTTCTTTACTTGGCAAACCCTCTTTGACAAGTTTTAAAATTTCCTGTTCACGCCTGCTCAATTTTGTTTCATTTACTGAAATTCCGGTAAAAGTTTTTGGATCCATAATTTCACCGGTTTTAAAATTGTAAATTCTGAACCTTGGCCCGGTATTTAAATCCTGATCGGGAGAAAAATCTACCGTACTCAACGCCAGCCAGATTTTTCCTTTTTTATCCAGTTCCAGAGCTTGTTGCTGTTCAATCACACGTATATATTTTCCACTGCCGTTTTTTATGCGGTAATCATGTACGAGTTTATAGTTTTTACGTTCTTCAACCGGAATTTTCACCGATTGTCTGAAAAGTTCAATCCCCACTTTTAAATTAACCGGGAAATCTTCAGGATGAACCTTGGAATTAAAATAATCGTTGCCTTGTTTTTCGACTTCATTTAAATTGTAACCCAGCATATTTGAAAAATTGGATGAAACAAAAACATGTTCCCTTTTGTATAAATCAAATACCGAAATTGAACTGTTTTCAATTAAGTCCAGTTTTTTAAGGAACTCAATGTGTTTATCAAGGATGGCGTAATCAATATCTTCGGGGTTGATTTTTTCTGCCCCCATTACTCTTGAATATTCCAAAAACAGTTGTTCCAATTCTTCGTTCATAAATAATTACTGATTTTTCAGTATTGCCAGCCTGTAAAAGATACTGAATCTTTGTTAAAGTTTAAAAGCCATTAAACAGTTTAATAATTAACAGATTGGAAGCCTTTTTATTGCAGCCTTTCAGTAAAATATTTGTCAATGATTTTTAAAGCCGAAAACGATGAAAAAAGTTATTGTATTTTTATTTCTCCTGTTGGTTTTTCAGATTTCTTCCAAACCACAGGTTTTAACCCAAACAATTAAAGGAAAAGTTTTTGATGTTGAATCGAACTCTCCATTACCGGGTGCTACTGTAACAATTGTTGATTCCAATCCATTAAAAGGATCCGGCACTGATGCTGTTGGATTTTTTCGGATTGAAAATGTCGAAGTCGGCAGGTACGACATCCTGGTAAGTTATATTGGTTATAAGTCCTATGTTGTCAGGGAAATAGTTGTGGGAACCGGAAAAGAAGTTGTTTTAAATATTGGGTTAAAAGAATCGGTAAATGAAGTGGATGAGGTTACTGTTAAGGCTCTTTCAAACAAAAACCGTCCTAAAAATTCGATGACGACACTTAGTGCAATACAGGTAAATATGGAACAGGCAAACCGTTATGCGGGAGGATTTGACGACCCGGCCAGGCTGGTTTCTTCATATGCCGGAGTAGCACAAAGTTTGGGAAACAACGGAATAGTGGTCAGGGGTAATTCACCCAAAGGTTTGCTATGGAGGATGGAAGGCGTACAAATCCCCAATCCCAATCATTTTGCCGATTATATTTCTTTGGGAGGTGGTGCCGTAACGGCACTCAGTAGCCAAACCATGGCAACATCCGATTTTTTCACGGGAGCTTTTCCTGCTGAATACGGGAATGCGTTGTCAGGGGTTTTTGATATTAACCTGCGAACCGGAAATACCGAAAAACATGAACATGTGTTTCAGGTGGGAGCTGTAGGAATTGATTTTGCTTCTGAAGGCCCTTTTGTTAAAGGAAAACGTTCTTCCTATCTTTTTAATTACCGATACTCAACCCTTGGCCTTCTTGCCCCCATACTTCCTAAAGAAATGGGAAAATTAACATATCAGGATTTATCTTTTAAACTTAATTTTCCTGTTAAGTCGGGAACTATTTCGCTTTGGGGAATCGGGGCTTACGATTTTCAAGGGAAGGAAGCGATAAACGATTCATTAAAATGGGAAAATAACGATGACCCCAAAGAATTTGAAACCAGGCTTACCATGGGGGCTGTTGGATTAAATTTTAAAAAAGTCATTGGGACGAACACCTATTTTCAAACAACACTGGCTGCTACTGAAAACAGCCTCGACTGGTCGCAGGACCGGTTTAACGAACAAATGGTATTGCTGCCAAAACGAAATGTTAAAGATTATAAATGGAAACTGACCTTTACCGGATTTCTGAATCATAAATTCAATGCAAAACATACCAACCGAACCGGATTTATAATCGACAGGCTGATGTATAATATGGATATTAAAAAAGCGGATGATTACGGCAAAGAAATGGTAACATATGCTTCTGAAAAAAACGGTAGCAGTTTGTATCAGTTTTACACGCAATCAAAGTTTACCCCTACGGACCGGTTAACTTTAAATATGGGATTTCATTCTCAATATTTTGGACTGAATCATAATTTTTCGTTTGAACCACGTGTTGGAATAAGCTTGAAAATTATTTCAAACCAGACTGTTTCATTTGCATATGGTTTACACAGCCAGGTTGAATCACTTCAGCTTTATTTTGTTGAACAAAATGTTTCAGGACAAACAATCATGCCAAACAAAAAACTTGATTTTAACAAATCACATCATTTCGTTATGGGGTACGAAGCACAGTTGAACGATAACCTGTTCCTGAAAATTGAACCATTCTTTCAGAAGTTGGTAAATATTCCGGTTGTTCCTGACAGCTATATTTCAACCATTAACTTAAAGGAAACATATGGATTTAATCAAACCCTGGTAAATTCAGGTTCCGGGAAAAATTATGGTGTTGATGTTACATTGGAAAGATTCCTGAATCATGGTTTGTATTATTTATTCACAGCTTCGGTTTTTGATTCAAAATATACCGGAGGCGACGGGATTGAACGAAATACAGCCTACAGCAGAAACTATGTTTTTAATGCCATGGGTGGAAAAGAATGGTTGGTAGGCAAAGGCAAACAAAATTTGTTTAATGCCAATATCCGACTGACTTATATGGGAGGAAACCGTATAATTCCGTTGAATGAAACGGAGACCCTGGCACAAAAAGAAATTGTGGAAGACTACAGCCGGGCTTACGAGTTTCAGCTTCCCAATGCACCGATTTTGTCTCTGTCTTTAAGTTATCGAAAAAATAAACTGAACCATTCTTCCATCTGGTCGTTCCATCTGATCAATGCTTTGGGGCATAAAGAATTTCAGGAATATGAATTCAATAAGGATACAAATAAAATTGAACAGGTTGAAGATTTGTTGTTCATTCCGAATATCAGTTACAAAATTGAGTTTTAAAAAGAAATCCCCCGGCAATTTGCCGGAGGATCTTCAAACCAAATAATAGAAAGAGCTATCCGCCTCTTATGCTTGAAAAATATTTGATGACAATTTTTTACCCCCTGGTATTCCGTTTTATTCTTCAACGGAATCCACCCTACGAGTAGGGGGAGAATTTAAGAGGGGGTCAGGAATTTTTTAGTAAGTCTTTAATTCCACCTATAGAACTTAAAATTCCGCTTGCTTCGTAAGGCAGGTAAACGGTTTTATTATCTTCTCCACTAACCATTTCTTTAAATGTTTCAAGGTATTTCATGGCTACCAGGTAATTGATCGGGTCGCCGTTTTTGGCTATTGCCTCAGTAACCTTAAGGATTGCAGAAGCTTCTCCTTCGGCACGCCTGATGCGGGCCTGTGCATCACCTTCGGCTTTTAAAATTTCAGCCTGTTTTTCACCTTCGGCTTTATTGATCTGTGATTCTTTGAAACCTTCGGCTTCAAGGATCATGGATTTTTTCAATCCTTCAGCTTCGAGGATTTTTGCCCTACGGTCACGTTCGGCACGCATTTGTTTTTCCATGGCATCACGGATATCCCTTGGCGGATTGATATCCTGCAGTTCAACGCGGTTTACCTTTACACCCCATTTATTGGTGGCATCGTCGAGGATGATCCGCAGTTTGCTGTTTATTGTATCGCGTGAAGTAAGGGTTTCATCCAGGTCGAGTTCGCCGATAACATTCCTTAAAGTAGTTTGGGTTAATTTTTCTATGGCATCGGGTAGGTTTTCAATTTCATACATGGCCTTAATCGGATCCATAATCTGAAAATAAAGCAGGGCATTAATTTCAGTGCCAACATTATCTTTGGTAATTACATTTTGTTTCGGGAAATCGTAAACAGTCTCACGCAGGTCAATCCGGTCTTTGGTCCGGAAATTTACTATTTTCCTACCGTCAAAATCTTCACGCACATACCGCCAGGTAATTTTACGCGGAACATCAATAATCGGAATAATAATATTGATCCCGGAACTCAAAGTACGGTGGTATTTCCCAAGCCTTTCTATTAGCATGGTTTGCGATTGCTGAACAATACGGATACCGGCAGCTGCAAAAACAATTACAAAAACTGCCAGTAAAATCAAAATAAGGGTTGTTGCATTCATGGTTTAAAAATTTATAAAGGTTTTACAATTAATACTATACTTTTAACTCGGACAACTTCAACAGGTGTACCTGCTGATATTTTTTCATTGTTTTCAGAACGGGCCTGCCAGAAATCTCCGTCAAGCGAAACACGTCCTTCGTTGTTTAAATTGTCGATCGGTTCTATGACTTTTGCTATTTTGCCGATCATCCCATCAACATTAGTTGAGATATTATGCGACCTGCTGTATGCAAATTTTTTCATGGCAGGCCTTATCAGGAAGAAACTCATTATGGTACCTGCCGAGAAAAAAACGATTTGCCATTCAAGCGAAAGGTTCAATCCGGCAACAAGTGAGCCGATTAGTGCTCCGATACCAAAATTAAATAAGATAAATGAAGGAATAAATATTTCCATGATAAAACAGATTAAGGCGATTATGATCCAAATGTGCCAAAGTTCAAATTCCATAACAATTGTTTTTTAAGAATTGACAATCAAAGTTAATTTGCCTGTTTATCATGTGAAAAAAAATTGATGGCTACTTTGCCCAAACGACAGGTTTTTTGCGACAAACAGCCTGAAATGATATTTATGAATGGTTGATCCATTGCCGAAATGCATGTGCTTTTAAACGGCTTACCGAAATGCTTTTGGTTACCCCGCCAAGAGGTTTTAACTGCACTTCAATTTTACCGTTTTCAGTCGATTTATATTCCGAAATGATATCTTTTTTAAGGATGTACTGCCGATTGGCTCTGAAAAACACTTCGGCAGGAAGCGTCTGTTCCAACTTATCAAGCGAATCATCAAGGACAAACTTTTTCCCTTCAGTTGTTACAACATGGGTAATTTTATTTTTTGAATATAAATAAAAAGTATCTTCATATCTGACATAAATGGTACGGTTTCCTATCCTGACCAGGAATTTGGCTGAGTTAACTTCACCGATATTTTTTGGGATTTCTGTTTTTCTATGTGCTTCCCCGGCAGGATCAACATAAACAATAATACTGTCAAGCCGTATCACTTTAACTTTTTCAGATAAGGGGATAAATGAATCGGATTCCGACCGTGCTGACCACAGGTCGCCATCGATTGCGACACAACCTGTTCCGGTTTCGGGATTTATTTCTTCAACAACTCTCCCAATTCTTCCTATCAATCCGCTGGCATTGGTCTGAATGCTTTTTTTCTGATAAGCGTATTTAACCATAAAAGGTTTTACTCCTAAAAATCCGGTAAGTGTTCCGATTATAAAAAAACTGACCTGTAAGGCAACCGGTCCGTGCATTAAGGCTCCAAATGTGGCAAAAATACAACCCAAGCCTATACTTAGCATTACAAACGAAGGAATGAAAATTTCCAGTAAAACAAAAACAATTGCGGCCACAACCCACAATTGCCAGACTTCAAATTCCATATTTTATCGATTCGGTTTTTTTACTTCGTTAACAAAATTCCTGATGCGTTCACGATCCAGGTCATTTTCCCACCGTCCATCATATTTCACCGAAGACCCAATTATAAAAGCATCGGCATAATCCCATAAAATTATAACATTATCTGTATTTACACCTGAACCTACAATTACAGGCAGCCGGGAATTTTCTTTAACAGCTTTAACATCTTCCAGATTGGTTTCCATGCCTGTTGAGGCTCCGGTTACAATTAATCCGTCGCTAAGGAAATATTCAGCAGCCTTAGCTGTTTCCACCAGCGAAATATCTTCGGTAATGACATGCGATGAATGTTTCTTTTTAATGTCGGTAAAGATCTTCACATTTTCTGCTCCGATCATTTTCCGGTACCGAAGGAGTTCCCCTGCATCGCTGTTCATCATTCCTTCATCAGCAAGATGGCCGAACACAAATCCTTCAGTTCTCACAAAATCAAAATCGCAGGCATTTGCAACGGCAAGAGCATCTTTATTTGCTCCTGCCAGGATTTGCAGGCCTGCCGGTATTTTTATTACATTCTTTATTTCAGAACAGATACGCGTAAGTGTTGCCACAATTTCCGGCCCCACATTCCGGTTTAAGTAAGGACGGTCGTGCATATTCTCTATCAGAATTGCATCAAATCCTTCATCTTCGTAAATCCGGCTCTCAGCCAATGCTTTCTCAACCAGAGCTTTAACTGGCAATTTATTGTTTGGTGTACCCGGTAAAGCACCAACATGCACCATCCCGATAATCGCCTTTTTATTTTTGAAGTCTGAAAACATACCTGCAGGATTTCCTTTAAAAATAAGTTGAAATATTTTAACTTTTTGAAATTGACCAATTTTTTTTATTTGATTACCATAATAGCCAATGAATTTGTATTTTCATAGTTTAAATCTTAAACTAATTATTTCATTATGAAAAACCTGACTTTATTATTAGTAAGTTTTTTTCTTATAGGATTTGTTTCATGTACAAATTCCGGCAAGAAAGAAACAGTGGAATCTGAACCTGTAAAGGCAGCCGAAGATGATGGCTGGGAACTTTTGTTCGATGGTAAGTCGCTTGATAACTGGAAACTTTTTAATGATGGTGAAGTTACCGGCTGGAAAATTGTGGACGGTATCCTAGAAAATTCGGGAGTTGGTAGTGACCATGGAGGCGATATCATTACTAAAAAACAGTATAAAAATTTTGAACTGGTAGTGGAATGGAACATTGATCCGGAAAGTAATTCGGGTATTTTCTTCCATGTACAGGAAGGAAATACTGATGCAATATATAAATCAGGACCTGAATACCAGTTAATAGACGATACAGGTTGGCCCGGAGAATTGGAAGCATCTCAGTACAGTGGGGCAAATTACGGAATGCATGCTCCCGAAGGAGCTGAAAAAGTTAAAGCCGGCGAATGGAATACTTCAAAAATTATTGTTAACGGCACCCATGTTGAAAACTGGTTAAACGGTATTAAGGTAGTCGATTATGAATTATGGGATGACGACTGGAAAGCCCGTAAAGCAAACAGTAAATGGGCAGAAGAACCATTTTACGGCATTTCTGAAACCGGAAGCATAGGGCTTCAGGATCATGGAGGACTTACAAAGTTCAGAGTTATTAAAATTAAAGAATTATAAAGAAAAATTATCTGAGATAGGTTGATCCCGTCTGTATTCAGGCGGGATTTTTTTTTGCCCGGTTTAAAACCGGTTTTCTACAGTTTATTTAAAAATATTACGGTTCACAGGATTTGTTTTAACATGACGTAAATATATTCATAGGTTTGCCTTCGAACAATTAAATTTTTAAGCCATGATAAAAAATCAGAAATTTTTTTTTACTCTGACCGTATTCCTTTTGATTTTATTAAAGGTTTCCGGAACAGGGCGGAATACTAAAAACACAGATTGGGAAGTAGCCAGGCAGGAGAATGGAATAGTACTTTCTTACCGTTGGATTTTATCAGAAAGCAAAAATGAATTCAGGGAAATGAAGGTTGATTTTAATGTTGATGCGAGTATTCATTCCATTTTGCAACAATTCAGGGATTCTTCCAGTTTTTATAAATGGGCGGTCGGAACCCGCGAATGCAGGATTCTGGAAATAAATGACCAATCCTGGCTAATTTGGTCGATGATGGATTATCCCTGGCCTTTTAAACAAAAAGATCTGGTTGCAAATTACAAGTTAACTCTTCTTGAAAAAAATGCAATTCTTCTGGTTGAATCTGAACCTGGAAAAATGCCTGAGATGAAAGGAGTTGAACGCATAAGGAATTATCGGTGCAAGTGGCAATTCATTTTTGAATCGACGGGAAAAACTCATGTGACATATCAGGCTGTATCGTTTTCAAAACCAGTTCTTCCCCGATTTTTACAGGATCCGGTAATTCAGAAGATGTGCCTCGATTCTATAGAAATGTTTAAACAAATGGCTGAAGCACAATGAAAATAAGGTTGAAAAACAAATCTTTCGGAAAGTTGTTGAATCTGAAAGGCAATCCTGAAAATATTGCACGGGGTTTTGCCCTTGGGTCGTTTATCGGAATGATGCCTGTTCCCGGATTTCAGATGATCATATCATCGTTTATTGCTGCAATCCTGCGTTGGAATAAAACAGCTGCCATTGCCGGTGTTTTTAATACAAATCTGGCTACAGGAGCTTTTATTTTTGCATTTAATTTCTGGCTGGGTAAAAAAATACTGGGATTTGATGCGGCATTTGAGTTCCCTTCAAAAATTGGATTCAGTTTTGTAAAAATCGTTGCTCAGGCAGGAAGTGAAGTTTTTTTTTCGATGCTGGCAGGTGGCCTGCTTACCGGAATTATATCTGCTGTTGCAACCTATCACATCTCCCTTTTTATTTTAAACCGAAAACATAAAAAACAAAATGAAAGCAATTAAATATACCATAATTACAGGTGCAGCAAAAGGCCTTGGAAGGGCTTTCGCTACCGAATGTGCACGATTGGGAATGAATCTGATCCTTACTGCACTTCCGGGAGAAAATATCGAAGTTTTTGCCCGCAAACTGGAGACAGGATTTCGAACAAAAAACCACTATTATGAAACTGATTTAACAAAGCCCGGGTCAGTTGAAGAACTGGCAACCTGGATCAGTAATAGTTTTTGTGTAAATATGCTGATTAACAATGCCGGAGTTGGAGGCACCAAAGCATTTTTGAATGTTTCAACCGAATATATCGACCAGATTGTTTTGTTGAATATGCGGGCTCTGGTTGTACTTACCCGGCTGCTTTTACCGGAATTAAGAAAGAATCCCAGGGCTTATATTCTGAACATTGCCAGCATGGCTTCATTCGGACCGATGCCCTATAAAACAGTTTACCCTGCATCAAAAGCTTTTGTATATTCATTTTCACGGGGATTGAGTACCGAGTTACGTGAAACCGGAATAATTGTAAGTGTTGCCCATCCCGGTGGAATGAAAACAAATCCGGAAGTTACCCGGCGAATTGAAAATCATGGAAGGTTAATTCAGTCAACAACGCTTCCCGTTGAAAAAGTAGCAAAAATCTGTATCAGAAAGTTAATGATGGGGAAAAAACTGATAATTCCGGGAACCATGAACAAGCTTAGCTGGCTGTTAATGAAAATTATTCCGGTTCAGCTTCGACTCTTATTGATGAAAAATTCACTTAAGAATGAATTGGAAATTGAAAATTCAATTATAAATCAGAATCCGGTATGTAATGAAAGTATTGGTTAGCGGGGCAAACGGATTATTGGGTTCATATATTGTGAGGGAATTAATCCACACAGGATATCAGGTATGCGCTTTTGTCCGAAAAGGGTGTAATCTGGAGTTACTTTCAGGTATTGATATTGAAATTATGGAAGGCAACATAACCAATCGGGAAGATGTGGAAAATGCTGTTAAGGGTTGTGATTATGTAATTCATTCAGCAGCATCAACTCTTCAGGCAACATCTTTAAGCTTCTTTTGGGAGGCAAATATTAACAGCACCCGTTATTTTATTGACGCATGTAAAAACTACCACATCAGCCGTTTTGTGTATGTAAGTACGGCAAATTGTTTCGGAAACGGGCCCAGGTCAAATCCGGGGAATGAAAAAATACCTTTTATGCCCTGGTTAAGAGAATCAGGTTATGCTTACAGTAAATATATTGCACAACAAATGGTTTTGAATGAAACAAATAAAAACGGTTTTAACCCGGTGGTTGTAAATCCGACTTTTATTTTTGGTTCAGGAGATATCGTACGGAGTAGCGGAAAAATATTCTCGTATGTGTTAAACCGGAAAGTAGTTTTTTATCCCCCCGGAGGGAAGAACTTTGTAAGTGCTCCAATTGTAGCCAAAGGTATTATACAGGCTTTAAAATATGGAAAAGCAGGGGAAAGCTATTTGCTGGCAGGCGAAAATCTCTCATATCGCGAATTTTTTCAGATTGTAAATAATACAACAGGAAATTATCCGCTAATGATAAAGCTGCCAAAATTACTGCTGATGTTTTTTGGCACGTTGGGTTCATTGGTTGAAATGCTGGTGAATAACCCGGTTGCACTTACCCGGGCCAATGCAAAAATGCTTTGTGCTGAAAATTATTACGATCCTTTTAAGGCGGTTTCAGAAATAGGTTATAAATTGGCTTCAATAGAAACGGAAATTAAAAAACTGATTGCCGGGATTGGTTAATTTATAATAGCTATGGCACGTATTAATAAACTTTGGTTAAGGCTGTTTTTAATCTTTTTTGTCCAGGTGATATTTAAAAGTTTTGACCAGTCGTTTCCCAACGGACCTTTTGAATTAAACGTAAGGAGTTTTTTATTTACAGCATTTTTTATTGGATATGGTTATTTTATCTGGGTGCTGGCAAGCTGGTTTAATAATATCGTATTAAAATGGTTGAAGAATGTCAGAAAGAATTTCAACAGGTTGCTTTTTCAGGCTTTATTACATCTGGTTTTTGGATATATTTTGGTTTTGAGTTTTAGTTTTCTGTATCGTTATGGCGATTTATATTTATTTGGTTACGAATGGGAAGGAGTAAATATTTTAAATCCCGAACTGACAATCGGATTGTTGGGAGTATATTTAATGATAATCGGTTTTGACGGATACTTTAATTCACAAAAAGAATTACAGACTGGTTTATTAAAAGTTGAGCAACAGGAAAAAGAAAATGCCCTGGCTCAATACCGTGCTCTAAAAGCCCAGATCGAACCTCATTTTTTATTTAATAACCTCAGCGTTTTATCTTCTCTTGTTTACAAAGATGCTGACCTTTCCTCAGAGTTTATTGTCAATTTATCACGTACTTTACGTTATATAATTGAAAAAAATGAATTTTACCTTGTTTCTCTTTCCGAAGAGATCCGGTTCCTTGAATCGTATTTTTTTCTGATTAAAACCAGGCTGGATGAAGGAATTTCTTTGAATAACAGGTTGACCCAGTCCGATACAGATACTTATTACATTCCACCGGCAACACTTCAAATGTTGGTTGAAAATGCGGTTAACCACAATAAATACGATCCTGATGAACCACTTATAATAACAATTGAAAGAGACAATAACTGTGTTGTAGTAAAAAATAACCTGAACCTGAGAACTGTTTTTGAAAGTTCAACAAAACAGGGTCTGAAAAATATTAGCAAACGTTTTGAACTGATTGCAAAAAAGAAGATTATAATTGAAAATACAGGTTCTGAATTTATTGTAAAACTACCTATGTTAAATAATTCTGATTATGAACGTTTTGATTTTTGAAGATGAAAAACATACTGCGACAAGATTGATCCAGCTATTAAAAAAATACGATCCTGAACTGAATGTTCTGGAAGTGATCAGTTCAGTTAAAAAAGGGATAGAGTGGTTTAAACGGAATCCGGTGCCAGATTTGATCTTTCAGGATATTTTACTTAACGATGGGAACTGTTTTGAGATGTATGAAAAAGTGAAAGTGAAAGCTCCGGTAATATTTACTACTGCCTTTAATGAATTTGCCCTTCGATCATTCGAATTAAACAGCATCGATTACCTTGTTAAACCTTATGATTATAATGATATTAAAACAGCTCTTGATAAATTCCTGTCGTTTAAAGAAATGTTTGTGCAACCTGAAAGTGATTTGCTCAGAAAGATACTTCAGAAAGAAACCCCGGATATTAAAAAAAGGTTCCTGATAAAACTGGGCGATAAATACCAATCGGTTAAAAGTGAAGATATTGCCTGGTTTATTTCTGATGAAGGGATTACATTTGCCTATTCTTTCGAAAATACACGATTCCCGGTTGACCTGTCTATTGATCTGCTTTCCGGAGTTCTTGACCCGGAAAAATTTTTCAGGATCAACAGGAAATTTTTGATTAACTTCGATTCAATAAAAAAAATTCATGCCTATTTTAATAACCGTTTAAAACTTGAAATTGTTCCTCCTGCCGGAAATGATATCATTGTCAGCCGTGAGCGAATAAAAGAATTTAAGGAATGGCTGGGAAGGTAATATGACAAAAAATAAATCAATGACCTAAGTCGAATCCTGTAAAAATTTATCTTTGCACAAACACTTATAGAACGATATGGCATTTACAGCATTCCGGGGTTCACACCCTTTTTCTCAACTCATTTTATCTGTTTTTATCATAATAGTTTGTTTTATTATTTTTATGGTTGGTTCGGTTATTATAGCCATTCCGCTTTTCGGGATCGATTCAGTTACAGCCTTACCAACATTGGATGACATGTCAAATCCGGAAAGTGTCAGGATTCTTAAATATTTTCAGGTTGTACAATCAATCGGATTATTTATTATTCCACCGTTTATCATTGCCTGGTTGTTTAAAGGGAAAATTGCCGAATACCTATATTTAAATAAAAAATTAAGCGGATTAACTGTAGTATTGGTAATCCTGTTGATCTTTTTTGCAAATCCGGCTATTAATTTTATCGGAAGTTTAAATGCTAAAATGGTTTTCCCTGAGTGGCTTTCGTGGCTGGAAGACTGGATGCGTTCAGCTGAAGACAAAGCGGCTGTACTAACTGAAGCATTTCTTGATGTTAAAACAATTCAGGGATTAATATTTAATTTGTTTATGATTGCGTTCCTCCCGGCAATTGGGGAGGAGTTGCTTTTCAGGGGTGTCATCCAGAAAATTTTTGCAGAATTGACAAAAAATGTCCATTTGGGAGTTTGGATTTCTGCTTTTATTTTTAGTGCATTTCATCTGCAGTTTTATGGATTTTTACCTCGGTTCCTCCTTGGTTTAATGTTTGGCTATTTACTGGTTTGGAGCGGTTCAATGTGGTTGCCTATTATTGCACATTTTATAAATAATGCTGCGGCTGTTATCGGAATGTGGATGGTGAGCCAGGAGAAAATCGACCCGGCAATTGAAGAAATTGGTTCGACTTCCGAAAGTTTGTATGTTGCCATTATCAGCCTGGTCTTATCATCTGCGTTGTTTTATCTGATCTACAGGCAAAACAGGATGGAACCCGGCAGCAAAAGTTAACCGGAGTTTGTATCAAATAAAAAACAGTCCCCCAGCGGCCAGGAATTCATAATCATGTGTATTAAATAATTCTAATGTTTAAATGTGTGCAAAAAAGCGGGATCATTTTAAACAAATTTGTAACTTGATTGCTTAATAGTTCGATATATTTTGAGATATGCTCTGAATTAATTCTACTGATAGCAGGATGAATTTTCAGGATTTCTTTAATTTATATATTCTGACACATGAAAAATAAAAAACCAATTCTTCTGATCTGTTCATTATTGTTCAGTATAGCAGTATTTTCACAAGAAAATCAACTGACAATAACTGATGCCGTTAATTCAGCTTTGGGGAACAATGCTGAATTGAACCAGATGAGGGCACAGTTGAAACAAAAAGAAAATGCCTGGCGAATGGAAACAGGTATTAATCCAACTGAATTCAGCTATTTTAAAGAGGGGATAAATTCTGACCCGGTAAGTCCTTTTGCTGAAAAAAGGATCACGGTTTCACAGGAATTTGATTTTCCTCTTACTGCAGCTTATCGAATTAAAGCATTTAAGCAGGAAGCTGAAGCGCAGGCTCAACTGATAAAAGCCAGAGAAAGGGTTATTAAGGCTGATGTTAAAAGTAAATATATTGAAGTTTTATATGCTTTATACCTGCAGAAGTCAAGGCAAAACCAGTTGAAAATTTCACAGGATTTGTATAATGCTGTTTTTACAAAGTTTGAAACAGGAATGGGAAATGGCATTGACCTGGTTAACGCCGAATTACAACTTGATGAAGCAAAAAATGACCTTGACCAGTCGGAATGGTTGCTGCACCAGGCCCGGTATGGATTATTTAATTTGATGGGCTTACCGGTTGACCAGCAGAAATATTCCATCCAGTTTGCCGATACTCTTTTTGCTTCCGATATTGATATCTCACAGATTCAGGCTTTGGCAGTTCAGGAAGAACAACCTGATTTTAAAGCTTCTGTTCACAGATTGAAATCCACTGATTTTTCTTTAAAAGAAGCTAAAAGTAATATTTTACCTGATATCAGGCTTAGCCTGTATAAACAGGATTACGGTGGAGGATATAATTTTAACGGTTTTGAAGTAGGATTAAAATTACCCCTTTGGCTTCCTTTTGAACAAAAAGGGAAAATTCAGATTGCATCGGCTCAAAGAGATGAAATTTTATGGTGGCAAAATGAAATTAAATTAAATATGAAAAAACAGATTGAATATGCCTGGCATAATTATTCTGTCAGCCGTTCAATCGTTCAGCGATATAATTCTTCTATGAAAGAAAAGGCAACCAAACTTCAAAGCATGTCATTAAAAGCATATCAGCTGGGAGAAATCGATTTGCTGGAATTACTGAACGCCCAGCAAACCTACCTGAAAAGTGAGCAACGTTACTTGTCGGCTTTACGTGATTATTACCTGCAACTTGCAGCCCTCGAAAAATTTCTTGACAGGGAATTGATCTACTAATATAAAAAACCAGGAAAAATGAATATAAAATCAACATTAACTATTTGTGCATTAGCTGTTTTAATATTTTTAATTAACAGCTGCAATTCGGGTAAAACTGAAAAAGAAATCAATACACCCACAGGAAGTGATCTTCCGCCGTCGTTAAGCTCTGCATCTGAAAGAGTGGTTCAGGTTAAGCTTTCCGCAAAGGAACAGAATGAACTCTCAATTCAAACTGAAAGTGTAAAAAGCAGCCTCGTTGATTATGAGATTACAGCCCCCGGAGTGGTTTATCCGGCACCTGACCATGTAAGTATAATCAGTACTCCTATTAACGGACAGGTAATAAGTATACATGCCAATGAGGGAAGCTGGGTGAATAAGGGGCAGGAATTATTCCATATCCAAAGCCTGGAATTTGGTACCCTGGTTTCAGAATATCTGCAGGCAAATGCTGAAGAAAGTTTTCAGTCGATGCGTTTGGCAAGAGTAAAACAACTGGTGGAAGAAACCATTAGTTCTGCCAGTGAACTCGAAAGGGCAACATCTGATTATCAAAGGGCATTGGCGTCACAAAAATCGTCGTATGCAAAATTGAAGGCCATTGGAGTTACCGATGCTGAAATTGAAACATACCGAAGTGATAATAATTTTGACCCGACATTAAAAATTTATTCTCCTATCACAGGTATTATTGAATCAAACTTTATAGAACTGGGGCAGTCGGTTAATGCACTCGAAAACCTTTCACGCGTTTTGGATATCCGGGAAGTATTAATCCGTGGTTATGTTTCTCCGGGTGATGCTCCAATGATTTCAACAGGGAATAAAGTTTTTATAACCAAAAGAGAACAAAAGGAAGATGATCTTTTGGCTACAATTACCTCAATTAATCCCGGCCTGGATGAAGCCAGCCGTTCAGTTGTAATAAATATCCTTTTACCATCGGTTGGCGGATGGCCAAAACCCGGAGAAAATCTCAGGCTTACTATTGTTTCAGAAACTCAGAAAGAAGTTATTGCCATACCTTTATCTGCCTTGACTTATGACGGAAACCAGGCAGTTGTTTTTGTAAAAAAAGCCGAAGATATCTATGAAAAACGTCCCATTTCGGTTGAAGAAATCAGCGATAATATTGTATTTGTTGCCTCTGGCCTTTATGAAAATGAAAAAATAGCAGTATCGAATGTTTTTAGTTTGAAAGCCTTGTCAAGGGTTGATATTATTTCTGAAGAGTAACCTGTAAAAACCGTACAAATGCTTGAAAAAATCGTATCATTTAGTGTTAGGCAAAAATTCGTTGCACTTTCTCTGATAGTATTAATGGCCGTAGGAGGGTATTTTTCGTTGATTAACCTACCCATAAATTCTTTGCCCGATGTTACACCGGTTCAGGTTCTGATTATTACAAAAGCTGGCAGGTACTCACCTTTTGATGTCGAAAAACTGGTTAGTTATCCAATTGAGACCGCAATGAACGGGCTCCCCAATGTTGCAGAAGTCCGTTCCATTTCGCAGTTTGGCCTTTCGGCTGTAACTGTTGAATTTGATGAAAATACGGATATATATTTTGCACGCCAGATTGTAAGCCAGCGGTTACAATCAATAACCGACGAATTGCCTCCTGATGTATCAAGCCCCGGACTGGGACCTATTTCAACAGCGTTGGGTGAAATATACCAGTATGTTGTTAAGGGAGAAAACTATTCCCTTTCTGAATTGAGGGAAATTCAGGACTGGATGATTGCTCCTCAGCTTAAAATAGTTCAGGGTGTGACTGAAATAAATTCATTTGGAGGTTTTGTTAAACAATACGATGTTATTGTTCAGCCCGGATCACTGAGAATTTATGGTATCGGAATACCTGAAGTGTTAAATGCAATTGAATCTAACAACAGTGTTTCAGGTGGAAATTATATTGAGCATAACCGGGAACAATATATCATTCGTGGATTCGGGCAGATTACCAGTATGGATGATATTCGGAATATTATCGTAAAAAATATTAATAACAAACCTGTTTTTATTAAGGACATTGGCGAAGTTGTTGAAGGACAGCAGATTCGGCAGGGAGGAGTTACCAAAGATGGCAAAGGTGAAGTTATTACCGGAATTGTGATGATGTTGCGCGGAGGAAACGGAAGGAAAGTGATTTCTGATATTGAAGACAAAATTGCGTCGATCAACAAAAACCTTCCCGAAGGAGTCAGTATTGAGAAATTTTATGACCAGTCTGATTTGATCAGCCGTACAACGGGAACCATTTCAACCAACCTGCTGGAAGGCGGTTTTCTGGTTAT
>JAFGGF010000201.1 GCA_016930735.1 Prolixibacteraceae bacterium | reverse complement strand
CTGGGTTGGATTCCACCATGCAGCCCTGCTTGGCGAATTCGATGGCTACCCGATGTGGGAATGGTTTTCTGATTTTTTGGGTGGCATCAGGTTTAAAAATTATATTGAGGAGCTGGCTTCAGGAACTGTTCACGTTGAAGACCAGTCTCACCCTGTCATGAATGGGATTTTCGGCTCGTTTATATTAACAAACGACGAATGGTACACTTTTAATAAAAATCCACGCCCGAATGTACATGTGTTGGCTAATGTCGATGAAGGAAGTTATAACCCACCATCGGATATCACAATAGGTGACCACCCGGCAGTCTGGGTTAATGCAAATAATAAAGCCCGGAATGTATATTTTCTGATGGGGCACCACGCCGACCTGTTTGATTCAGAAGACTTTGTTAAAATGTTTGGAAATGCTATTTTGTGGACAGCAGGTAAAAAACAATAAACCAACTAAATTTTACTATATGAAGCTGAAAAGATTAATAACATTCTTCCTCCTTGTTTTTTTTGTAAATTCGGTCAGCGCTAAGTTTCCGAGATTTAAAATGCTGGCATTTTATTCCGAGGAAGTTGAATCGGCACATATCGATTTTGCACATCAAGCCATAAAGTTTTTTAAGGACCTTACTATCGGTGATGGTTTTGTGTTTGATGTAACAAAAAATATGGACGACCTCAATCCTGAAAAGTTAAAAGATTATTCAGCCATTATGATGCTGAATGATTTCCCGCATACAGAAAAACAAAGGCAGGCATTCCGCGAATATATGGAAAACGGGGGAGGTTGGTTTGGATTCCATGTAGCAGCTTATAACGACCGCACAACCAACTGGCCCTGGTTTGTCGATTTTCTGGGAGGCGGCGTTTTCTGGCGGAATAACTGGCCGCCAATGCCTGCAAAAGTAGTGGTAGAAAAACATGACCATCCGGTTACCAAAGCATTGCCCGATGTATTTATCTCTCCAATAAATGAATGGTATCAGTGGAAGCCAAGCCCTCGCTTGCATTCCGGTGTTGAAGTATTGGTTTCATTGTCGCAGGATAATTACCCACTGGGGTTGAAAGATATTATCCCAGACAGCGATTGCCCGATCGTATGGAGCAATACCAATTACCGGATGATTTATATGAACATGGGCCATGGTGATAAGATTTTTACAGATCCAACTCAAAATGCATTGATCATCGCTGGTTTAAGATGGATTGTTTCAATCGACAAAAAAGGAAATGTTTTTGAAGATTAGATTCTAAAAAAGCCTTGTAAATTTTCATTTCTACCCAATTTACTATATTTGCCGCTTCATAAAAAAGTAAATGGAATACAGGCAATTTGGAAAGACCGGTAAAAAAATCAGTGTAATTACACTGGGTGGAATGCGTTATTTGCATGGTTGGGACCATCCCCGTGAAGTTATTCCTGAGAGTACACTGGAACAGGGTATTAAAACCGTTGAAATGGCATTAAAGTTTGGAATTAACCACATTGAGACTGCATACGGATATATTAAAAGCGAACATTTATACGGAAAGATTCTGAATGATATTTTAAAGGTCGACAGGAATTCCTATTACCTGATGACAAAAGGAAGTCCAAAAACTGCAAAGGAAGTTCGTCCTTTAATTGAGAATCAGCTAAAAGCCTTAAAAACCGATTATTTTGATTTTTATGGCTGGCACGGGATCAACAATTTAGAACTGTTTGAAACTGCCTGTGTAAAGGGAGGGCCGGTAGAAGAACTGTTAAAACTGAAAGAAGAAGGAATTATTAATCATATTGGTTTCAGTACTCACGCTATTCTTGATGTAATTATTAAATCAATTGAAACCGGTTTGTTTGAATTTGTTAACCTTCATTATTACTATTTTTTCCAGCGTAATAAACCGGCTGTTGACCTGGCTGAATCAAAAAAAATGGGAGTTTTTATTATCTCTCCAAACGATAAGGGGGGGCAATTATTTAACCCACCTGAAAAGTTGAAAGAACTGACAAGCCCTTTTAACCCGTTGCATTGGAATGCCCGGTTTTGCCTGAGTAATCCGGCAATACATACTCTTTCCTTTGGCCTTCCAACCATCGATCAACTGGATGGAATTTTACCATCATCAGTTCCACTTTCAAGTGCAGATCAAAAAATTAAAGACAGGTTGGATGAGCAGGTATTAAACGACCCTTATGCTTATTTTGATGGCTACTGTATGGAAAATGACCCCTCAGGAATTAATATCCCTGAAATACTGCGCTTCAGGAAACTCTGGAAATGTTATGGTATGGAAGGTTTTGGCAAATACCGTTACAACATGTTCCAGGAAAAAGACCATTGGTTCCACGGAATATTTCCTACAGAAGAAAACCTGAAGAAAATTAACCTTTCAAAATGCCCGGATGGTATCCCTGTAGTGGATCTGATCAGGGAAACTCATAAGGCTTTGTATAAACCTTAAAATAAATTAATCATTAAGTTTTTACTATACCTTATTTTCGGATTTTCATCATACAATTTCAGGAGTAATATAATTTAGGAATTGTAGAAATGATCAATAATTATCCGATTTTATAAATTCTGTATCTGAAATCGAAACCCTTTTTGAATAATAATTACAAAATTTATTTTTCAAATAAACGGGAGATGCCTGGAAAAGGAATATTTAATAAGAATGAATTTCAATATTTACTGGAAATAGCTGTAAATAAATGCTATACCAAACATATTCTAACAATAGTTTTCAGTTTATTCCTGTTTCAATTTATTTTCGGACAATCAGACTTATCTGAAACCTATATAAATCCGATAATCCCCGGAGATCATCCTGATCCGACTTTAACAAAAGTCGGGAATGATTTTTATACATCCGGATCATCTTTTAATCCAACTCCAAAAATTTACCATTCAACCGATCTGGTACACTGGGAGGTAATTTCACAACCGGTTTCTGCATCGTGGTCAGGTTATGGCAACAGCCCCGGAGGAGGAATCTGGGGTGGGCACATGGTTTTTTATAATGGGAAATACTGGCATTTTTTTGGCAGGGGAGGAGGCAGTATGTATTTTGTTAAAGCTGACTACCCGGAAGGCCCCTGGAGCTCTCCCACGAGAATGAATGTTCCTGCAGGTGTTCCCGGCCTGGGTGTAGATAATTCAATATTTATTGACGATGATAATAAATGGTATTTACTTACCAAGGCCGGACAGGAAAATAATCACATTGTGGAGTTGGGAGCTAACGGTCAGCCTAACGGAAATGTACTTGACCTGACCTGGCTCAATCCAAATTCAGAAGGAAATCCTTATGG
>JAFGGF010000200.1 GCA_016930735.1 Prolixibacteraceae bacterium | reverse complement strand
GTAACAGGATATCTCATTTCAAGAGTAAATTTATTATAAAGTGCTGATCCGTTTCTTGGGCTGAGGCTGAAATCTTTATATCCCCTGAGTGCTACATAATCAGTCCCGTAAATATTATAACCCGACATACCTGAACCTCCAACAATAAATCCTTCAAAAGGAGACCTGCGGTAAGGATCGAAGTAACCAAGAAATCCCAATTCATATGCTGTCCTTAAAACAAGTTTCCTGTCTCTCGATATAGTAGTGAAATGCTGCCCTTTTAATAACCATTTATGATATTCTATCCATTTGAATTTATCGCTGTTCGGAATATTCGGGTCACTGTAGTTTTTATTGGTAAACCATGAAAATGGAGGTGTCACCTTTAATGTTAATGAAATTTGCGAACCACTCCTGGAATACAGTGGATTATCAACTGAATTTCGTGATATTACTGTTTTTAAGCTGGCATTGTTAAAAGTGCCGTTAACCTGTCCGTTTTCATCAGCAAGAAAATAGAAATAACTTCCCATATTCCTGAGATTATAATGTTCGAACGATAATTCATGGTAAATTGTAAAAAAATCGTCGGGCCATGACAGGCGGTAACCATACCCAACAGCCAGAGCTGTGGTTTCCCATATCTGATCGTCTGACGTATCAGTTCCTTCCGAGTCGTAATTATATGTATATGAAGGATAACCATACGATGAATAACCCCCATATCCGTAAGGGGAATAACCACCGTATCCGTAAGGGGAATAACCACCGTATCCGTAGGGAGAATAACCACCATATCCATAAGGAGAATAGCTACCATAACTATTATAGTTTGAGTAATACTTATTGGCACTGTAGTTTATACGTGAATGCGAAAGCGATAATGAAAAGCTGTTAGGCTTTTTACCACCGAGCCATGGTTCCATAAATGAAAGGCTGACTGTCCGGTAATATTTACCGCTGGTTTGATAGCGTAATCCAAGAGTTTGCCCATCGCCGGTAGGGAGTGGCCTCCATGCTTCTTTATTAAAAATATTCCTTATCGAGAAGTTGGCAAATTTTAATCCTACCGATCCTACAAACATCCCGGCGCCCCAACCTCCTGATAATTCAATCTGGTCGTTGGCTTTTTCCTGAAGTTCATATGTAATATCAACAGTTCCGTCTTCAGGATGAGGGGCAATATCAGGATTAATAGCTTCCTGGTCGAAGTGACCCAGCTGAGCCAACTCCCTGACAGATCTGATTAACAGTGTTTTGCTAAAAAGGTCACCGGGCAAAGTACGTAATTCCCTGCGGGCTACATGCTCATGTGTTTTGGTATTGCCCTTAATATTAACTTTGTTAATAGTTGCCTGTTTTCCTTCCCTTATCCGCATCTCATAATCGATTGAATCGCCAATAATATTGGTTTCAACAGGTTGCAGGTCGAAGAATAGGTAACCTTTATCAAGGTACAGATTGTTTAATCCTTCATCGTTATCGAACAACCTTTTTTCAAGTAACGACTGGTCAAAAACATCTCCTCTTTTAATTCCAAGATAATTGCTTAATTCCTGAGACGCATAAACCGTGTTTCCTACCCATTTTATATCCCGGAAAAAATATTTTTGTCCTTCGTCCACCCATATTTCAACATTCACCCGATTATCATCCGGAATTTTTTCAACAGTATCCTGAACGATAATGGCATCGCGGTATCCTTTTTCATTATACTTGGCAATCAGTTTGATTTTGTCTTCTTCAAATTTATCTTCAAGAAATTTTTTTGAGCTTAAAAAGTTTTTCAGTTTTTTTGCCTTGGTTTTTTTCATGGATCTTTCCAAAATCCCCGACTTCAGGTTTTCATTCCCATGGAAGATTACATCCTGGATTTTTACTTTTTCTTTTTTATCAACATAAATATTGAGGATAATGCTGTTGGTACGGGCAGTATCAATTCGTTGGATAATGTTAACTTCGGTGTCGAGAAATCCCTTGGCAAGAAAAATATTCTTAATGGTTCTTTTGGCATTATTAACCTGATTTTCAGTTACCTGCTGCCCTGGTAAAAGAAGCACTTTTTCTGTAATATCGTCTTTTTCTGATTTTGAAACCCCGATAAAATTTGCCTGCGTAAGCCTGGGCATTTCCTGAAGGTAAATTTCAAGCCAGATGTTGTTTCCAACGATTTTGGTGGCTGTAATTTTAATATCAGAAAATATTGCCTGGCTCCAGAGTTTTTTAATGGCATTTGTTATGGCATCACCCGGAACTTCAATCTCTTCGCCGATTTTAAGTCCTGAAATTTGTATCAGTGCCTGTTGGTCGTAATATCGAATACCGGTAACTGCAATATCGGCAATAATATAACTCGCACGGCTGTCGTAATAGATTGAGAAGTTTGTACTATCGCTCTCCTGTCCAAAGACCCCCGTCAAACTAATCAATAATAATAAGAAAGTATAAAAATATTTCTGCATCCTCTGTTTGATTTTAACCCTCTATTTGTTCACTTGTTTTCCCAAACCTTCGTTCTCGTTTCTGATAATTGTTAATTGCTTCAAAAAAATCTTCTTTAGTAAAGTCAGGCCATAGTTTTTCAGGGAAATAAAATTCAGAATAGGCAATTTGCCATAACATAAAATTACTTATACGGTATTCTCCACTGGTCCTTATTAATAATTCAGGATCGGGAATTCCCCTTGTTGTTAAGCAATTTTCAAATAGTCTTTCATTAATCTGATCTGTTTTGATTTCACCATTTTTTACCGAAGCGGCAATGTTTTTTACGGCATTTATAATTTCCCACTTTGAGCTGTAACTCAGGGCAAGTATTAAATTTAACCCGGTATTTGATTTCAGGTTATTAATACAATTCATTAATTTACCCTTTACAACAGCAGGAAGCATCTCAATATTCCCGATGACACCCAGCTTTACATTGTTTTTATTTAATTTTTCTGTTTCATTCTCAATTGCCTGGATCAGCAATCCCATAAGGGCATTTACTTCTTCAGTAGGCCGGCCCCAGTTTTCAGTTGAAAAAGCATATAATGTCAGGTATTTTACACCGATTTCACCTGCAGCTTCCACAGCCGCCCTCACTGATTCAACACCCTGTTCATGCCCAAAAATACGTGCCTTGCCATGTTTAGCTGCCCATCTGCCATTTCCATCCATAATAATGGCAACATGGCTTGGTATGTTATTTTTGTTTAAAATTTCTTTAGTCGACACGTTTCTTAGTTTTTGCTTTCATATGCCGGGCAAATCTCTTTACCCAGGTAGATTTTATATGTTAGGTTTATTCCTAAATATCCCGTATAGTCATTCTTGTGCATAAAATTGGTATAGGTAATCTCGTCTCCAAGCTGGTTGAAATGTGCCAACGGGTCATCCAGGTTATCCAGTTTGTCGTCGAACAATTTTTGAATTATAAATTCCATTCCTATTCCAAAACGTTTCCCGATGTGTGTTTTTACTCCCATTCCAAACGGTAATGTTGCTGCTGTAACAGATTGGTGGATTTCAGCATCTCCCTTATTATGCCTTGGATTAAATGAGGCAATATCCCGATTTGGTACAACATCATATGGATAATACATTACTCCAAAACCGGCCATAATATAAGGGCTGACCGGAGTTTTTTTCATGCCCAGTATATATTTTAAATAATTGATTTCAACCATTGCCGAGATATTGTGGACATGTTTGGGACCAAAAGTCCATGGCTCATTTTCCATGTAACCTGTTGCCCCGATATTCCCTGTCAGATACATCATACGTAAACCAAACCTCGCATTAAAATTATACCTGAAGAAAGCCCCGAACAGAGGATTTACCGATTGAGAATAATCTACATTTTTCATGTCACCCCAATAGGTTGCAGCTCCTCCCCAAATTCCAATATCTGCTGTCTTCTGCCCAAACCCTGAAACAGTTAATAAAACTGCAATAAACACCATAAAGCTTTTTTTCATCTGGTATTACATTTCGTTTTTTATATGCTTCAGGTATGATTATCAATTATTTATGGAAACTATTTGTCAGAACACATTGGTTTGAAACAAAAGACCAATTATGTAATTTTTTGTGGAATTTTGTTAATTCAATTGTTTCTAATATCCTATAAATCAATGAACTTATACCTTTCTTTATCTTGTTAAAATTCTTTCAAGACGTACAAAAGTAATATATTTCTAAAAATAACATACCTGATAGTTATTATAAAACCCAAAGAGAGGTTAAAAATTGTTAAGCTTCGAAAGATTAATTGCGTTTGTCAATACCCCACATCAGCTTATTTCGCAATGTGTTAAAAAATGAATGGCCATTTGGCAGGATCGTTTTTAAAGTGAATTCTGATTTTACGACTTTGATGGAATTTGAAAAAGCCATATTTACTGACCTTGAGTCAAGTGAAGAAAGGAAATGAGTCCCTCTGCCACTTACTTCGAGTTTAATTTCGTTGTGGTCGGGAACAACAATGGGACGGATAGTCAGGTTATGTGGAGCAATTGGCGTGATCACAAAATTTTTGGAACCTGGCGTCAGAATCGGGCCACCTACACTTAATGAATAGGCAGTTGAACCGGTTGGAGTTGCAATTATCAGGCCATCAGCCCAGTAATTATTCAATAATTCTCCGTTTATTAAAACGTTAATTTTTAACATGGATGAATTATCCGACTTTAAAACAGTCATTTCATTTAAAGCAAGATTAAAATCGAGTGTTGTTTTTTCCCCGAAATCGACCTGCAGCAACGAACGTTCTATGATGCTGCATTTACCGGAAACGATTTCTTTTAAAGCATAAATTATTTCTTCTTTTGAAATATCGGCCAGGAATCCCAGCCTGCCACTGTTTACACCAACAACCGGAACATCGAAGTTGCGAATAGTTTGTACAGATTGAAGAAAAGTCCCGTCGCCGCCAATACTGAAAATAAGTTCATTATCAGTATCAAAATCAGAATAGGAATGATAAATAGTTGTATAATAGGGTGAATAATTTAATTCTTCAATTAAAAAATTATAGAAAGGTTTGTACAAATTGATTTCAATCTTTGCCGACCTGAAAAAACTGAAAAATTCTTCCAGCACAGGAATAAATTCAGGATTTACATGATTACCAAAAACAGCAACTTTCATATCAGATATTCATATATTTTATGAACTGGTCATACCTGTCTTCATACAGGTCGTTCAGTATTGAATTATCCATATAAACTGCCAGCACTTTATAGTTATACCTGATAAAAGTCTGGATAACCGGTGAAAGTTCAACTATGTCAAGTTTAATTGTTAGCAGCACATTTTTCGACCCGTATTCCCTGGTTACAAATAAACTCAGGATCTTGGCATTGTTGCTTTCCACTATCTGGGCAATTTGTGAAAGAGAATAATCGTACATGTTAATTTCCAGCAAAATTACACCACCTGGTTCATGAACAGAATAAAGGTTCGAGAATTTCCGTGCCAGGTCGTATAAAGTAATCACTCCCTGATAAACATGCTCACTGTTTACTACAGGTACTACACTTAATTTTAATTTATACAGAATGGATGCGACCTCAAAAACATGCTGATTTTCATGAACATGGGGAGTTGGAAGTTTCCCTATATGTTCATCAAAAGTTTTATCAGTAAGGTTTAGGTCATAAATTATTTTATCCGAAACAAGCCCGATATATTCTTCTCCATTAACAACAGGAAGATGAGTAATTTTGAACACATCCATCCAGTTCAGGGCTTTTTGCCCTTTATCACTAAGCTTTAATGAGGGTACCGAATCTGATATAAGTTTTTTTGCTTCCAAAACTTTTGTTGTTAATTTTACGTTTACGATCGAATAATAACTTGTATTTAATTTTCAATCATGACCAGATTAAGTGTAAATATAAACAAAATAGCTACATTAAGAAATGCACGTGGGGGTGTTATTCCAAATGTAGCTAAAGCTGCAGTCGATTGCCAGCTGTTTGGCGCACAGGGCATAACTATCCATCCGAGGCCCGATGAGAGGCATATCAGGAGACAGGATGTGTATGATATTAAACCTTTGATAACTACTGAATACAATATAGAAGGCAATCCTTCAAAAGATTTTATAAAAATGGTAATTGCAGTTGGTGCTGATCAGGCTACGTTGGTACCTGACGATCATAACCAGCTTACAAGTGACCATGGCTGGGACACCATAAAACATAAAAGTTTTCTAATAGATGTTATTTCTGAGTTAAAAGAAAACGGAATCAGGACTTCTATTTTTGTTGATCCGGATGTAAAAGCTATTGAAGGAGCTGCTAAAACCGGCACTGACCGAATAGAATTATATACCGAACCGTATGCTGAAATGTATGGTGTAAACCGGGAGAAGGCCATCGCCCCTTTTATTGAGGCAGCCAAAGCGGCAGCAGATCTGAATATGGGAGTTAATGCCGGGCATGATTTAAACCTGGAAAACCTGAATTATTTATTTAAAAATATTCCCAATTTACTTGAAGTCTCAATTGGGCATGCTTTAATTGCCGATGCTTTGTATATCGGACTCGAACAAACTATCAGAAAATACCTCGATTGTTTAAAATAAAATGGAATTATTTTACCGTAAGAAAGGGCATGGTGAGCCTTTTATAATTATCCACGGGCTTTACGGATCGTCAGACAACTGGCTTTCTGTTGCCAATCAACTTTCTGAAAAGTTTACAGTTTATATGCCTGACCAGCGAAACCACGGATTATCACCTCACTCCCAAACTCATTCTTACGATGATTTAAAAACAGACCTGATTGGTTTTATGGATGCTCATAACATTCAGCAGGCAATTATTCTTGGACACAGCATGGGAGGGAAAGTTGCCATGTACTTTGCCGCAGATTATCCGGAAAGGGTAAAAAAACTGATTGTGGCTGATATTGCTCCCAAAGATTACCTCCTTATGAATGAAAACAGTCAGTTTTACCTTCACCGGAATATTTTGCTTGCCATGCAGGAAATTGATTTTTCTGTAATAAGGAAACGTGATCAGGTAGAAGGATTTTTGACTCAAAAGATTGATGAGCCGAGGATCAGGCAATTTTTATTGAAAAATATTACTAAAGATAAAAAGTCAGGTTTATTAAAATGGAAAGTGAATGCTGAGGTTTTATATGATTTCCTTGATGAAATAGTTGGGGGAGTAAATAAACTTTGGCTCAACGACAGGATTCCGATAACTGCCTATCCGGTTACATTTATTAAAGGAGAGAAATCAAATTATGTTCAGGATGAAGACGAATCCCTGATAAAAGAGATTTATCCGGAAGCAAAGATTATTTCTATACCTGATGCCGGGCACTGGTTACACGCCGAACAATCCGAATTATTCATAAAAGCTGTTTTGAGTTATTCGTGAACAAGCACTAAGCGGTTTGGAACCGCTAAGTGCATGATACGAACCTCTTTGTTAAACAATTTCTTTTCGAATCATTTTTTTATCTTTATTGGCTTACAGCTAAATGTAAACTATGATTCCTGTTTTTATAATTTATTTGCTTGTCCTGATAGGGATTGTAGCCTATTCAGCACGGCGTTCAAAAACCAACAATGATTTTGTCCTTGGAGGAAAAAAAATATCCGGTTTTTCACTTGCTCTTTCAGAAAGGGCAACCGGTGAATCGGCCTGGTTGCTTTTGGGGCTTACCGGACTTGCCTATACCGAAGGAATGGCAGCTATCTGGGTTGCTATTGGTTGTGTCAGCGGAATCATTTTTTTATGGACTTTTTTGGCTGAGCCCCTTCAAAAAATTACTGAAAGAACAAATGCTCTTACAGTTCCCGGATTATTTTCAGGCACTTACAAAGGCACAAACCGTAGTTTTAGTATTCTTTCAGCATTGATCATTATTTTCTTTTTTATCCTATATATTGCTGCACAATTCAGTGGAGCCGGAAAAATATTTAATGACACTTTTAATATTGACCCTTTCTGGGGTATGGTAATCGGATCGGCCTTGGTTACTTTATATACCATGCTTGGTGGTTTTATTACTGTTGTTGCTACTGATGCCTTTCAGGCAGTATTAATGGTTTTTACATGTATTGCCTTACCGATAATTGCCCTTGGAGTTGCAGCTTCATACAATATTAATGTTGCCGAAGCCATTGCAAATGCCAGTTATACAATTCCGCTCAATACAGATTCTGTAAAACAGGTAACCGGAGGTTTATTAATTCTTAATGGATTAAGCTGGGCTTTTGGCTACACAGGGCAACCTCAGTTGCTAACCCGAATGATGGCTATGCGTAACAAAAAAGATGTTCAACAATCGAGGATTCTGGCAGTTGCATGGACATTGCTTGCATATGGAGGCGCTTTTATGATCGGAATTATCGGATATAAACTTGTTCAAGCCGGGGCACTCGGCGATGGCGCAGCTTCGGTGGCTACAGATTCGGAAAAGATCATGCCGATTATGGTAATGACATTGTTAAATCCGATCCTCGCAGGGATCCTGCTTTCGGGAGCTGTTTCAGCAATGATGTCAACAGCATCGTCGCAGTTAATGGTAGTTTCCTCTTCTATGACAGAAGATTTTTACCTTCATGTTACAAAAAAGAAAATCAAAGAAAGACGGTTGCTTTTCCTGAACCGGATTTTAACGTTGGCAGTTGGATTGGCAGGATTCCTTCTGGCAATAACGATGGAAGACACGGTTTATGGATTGGTTTCCTATGCATGGAGTGGGATAGGGGCCTCATTCGGACCGGCAATTGTTTTATTGATATTCTGGAAACGGTTCTCCCGGGCCGGTGTTTATGCCAGCCTGATTACCGGAACCGTCTCAGCAGTTGTTTGGAAAACTTGGTTGTTGGAGCCAACAGGAATCTCGGAACGTTTGGCAAGTTACCTGCTGGCATTTTTTATGGCAGTAGTGTTCAGTTTAATTTTTCCGGAAAAGGATAAAGATTAGTATCAGCTACACATTTATTTTTTTTCAAATACCACATTCCCTAATTCGTGTTCATCAAATTGGTTGTTTTCCAGTTTGGGTTCCATTCCATTCCTGAAAATATAAACTGCTGCCTTTTGGGTTTTTGCCGGGTTTTTAAAAATATTTTCTTTCAACAATAAATCATGTGCCATTGAATTGATTGAAAAACCATAACCACCTCCATCGGTTCCATTGTTTTCGATTGTGTTTTTCAGAAAAGTATTTCGGTGCGGAGCATTGTTTTCCCGCTCACCGCGTAAATTCACCCCATCACTTTTGTTCTCAAAAATATGGTTGCCTTCAAAAATTACATCAGTATCTTTATGCCCGGTACAAATTCCAAAGCGCCCGTTATTATAAAAATTATTTCCAACTACTCTGCTTTGATAAACCCGCCAGCAGATAAAAAGCCCGTCCATGTCATTGTTATGGACATTGTTGTTTTCAATTGTAGAAAAAGGTGAGCCTGTTCCCGGGTGCAATCCTGTATTTCCACTGCCCGAAACCTCGCTGTTCCTGATCGTTACATTTTCGGTTATTTGCCAGCTGATCCCTTCCCCGTTAAAATCTTTTACATGAACATTGTCAATGGTTACTTTTTTTGATCTGAGGATCAAAATCCCGGCACTGTTGCAACCATCGGCAAAATAGTTTTCTTCCCGGTTCCCGTCCACAGTTAGGTTTAAAATACTTGCATTTTCTGCATCAATTACTTCAATTACTGAAGAGGCATTTGAGATCAAACCGTTTTTATCGGAACGATAATCGCGGATCAATCCTTTATCGATATAAATTAAATTATCTACAATATCCGTAATATATGCTGTTGAAACATTCCAGCAACTGCTGTTTTCATCATCAGTAACCTGGACTTTCATACCAATTTCAAAACCATCTGAGTTTTCAACAGTCAGCTTTAATTCACCGAAATCGGCATCTATAGTAAAATTTGTCTGAACACCAGGTTCTTTTTTTAGTATGGTTTCTTTACCTGAACCAATAAGTTTTACATTCGATTTCATTTGTACAGGAGCAATAATTTTATACAGACCGGGATTCAGTTTTACTGTGCCACCTGTTTTTGCGACAGCATCAATGGCAAACTGGATCGACAGGTTATTAAACCCGGAAATATCAGCATCAGGTCCTCCAACAGTTATTTCGCGTTCAGCAACTCTGGGTGATACCAAAGCATCAGCTACGTTTTTTATTTTCTGGGCAAAAAGAAAGGTTGGGGAGAAAAGCAGTATATAAATTAATAAGGTTCTCATTTGGTTAAGTTTAATGATCAACACAAAATTAAAAGTTCAATTTGAATTTGAAGTGTAATTGTTAGGAATTTGAGAGTTAACAAAACGTTTATCTGAAAACTGCTTACCTTTTTTAATTCAGTATTATTTCAGGGGAATAATAATCTCAATAACTATTTAAGAAAAATTACAAAGACATTGAAAACTTTTTACCGTTTACTTTTCACTGTTTACAAAAATTATTTCTTTACTGAAAACTTATAAACTGTAATCGATTTAAAAACTTCTCCCGGATTAACCAGTGTTGTTGGGAAATTTGGTTGGTTAGGGCTGTCAGGGAAATGCTGGGTTTCAAGGCAGAAACCTGTACGCCTGGTGTAAGCAACTCCGCTGTTTCCAGTTTCCTGTCCGTTCAGATAATTGCCTGTATAAAGTTGCACTCCTGGTTCGGTTGTAAAAACTTCCATAAACCTTCCACTTTCAGGTTCATAAACACTTGCTGTAAAAGCCAGCTTATTTTCATTTTTATTGATTACATAATTAAAATCGTATCCGTTCCCAAACCTGATTTGCTGGTTTTCAGAGTTTATTCTTTCACCTATGGCATGTGGAGTGGTAAAATCAAGGTCAGTACCCCTGATATCGGCAATTTCACCTGTTGGTATCATTCCTCTGTTCACAGGTGTTGTTTTATCGGCGTTAATAATAAGAATATGGCTAAGAATATCTCCGTTGCCTTCACCCTTTAAATTGAAATAACTGTGGTTTGTCAGATTAATATGGCAGGCTTTATCTGTGATTAGTTCATAATCGATCCTTAATTCATTTTCATCTGTTAAGGTATAAACCACTTTTGTTTTTTTATTTCCGGGAAAACCGAATTCTCCGTCAGGGCTTTCAAGCGAAAGGATCAGCCTGTTTTTTTTCTGTTCAGCATCCCAAACTTTACGGTACCAGCTGTTGGGACCTGAATGCAGGCAGGCCAAACCATTGTTTGCAGGAAATTTATACTCAACTCCGTTAATTTCAAAACGGGCATTGGCTATCCGGTTGGCAAATGGGCCTACAACCGCACCATGGCTGGCATTGTTTTTAATATATTCCCCAATCGAATTAAAACCCAGCACAACATCAGCATATTTATCGTTTTTATCAGGGACATAAACTGATACTATTTTGGCACCATAATTTGTTAGGGTAACAACCATTCCATTTTTGTTCTTTAAAGTGAAAAGAGCAGTGGTTTTTCCGTTAATTTCTGTGATAAAATCTTCACCGGAATAAGGTGTAGTAATATTTTCCTTCTGCATTGGGTTCAGAATCAAAATGATAAATAAAATCAGTAAGCTTAGGTACTTCATATTTTACAAATTAAAATTCAACCGGATAAAATTATAAAATCAGGATTAAAGATCACATACCATTTCATATTGTTTTGCATACAATTCAAATCCTTTATCAAAGAAAAACTTATTCAAAGGATTTTCCGGGACCAGGTTGCCCATTTTTATTAATTGAACCGACCCTTTGACTTTTTCAACCATCGACTCAAACAGTAAGGTATCAATGCCTTTTTCGCGTTGTTCTATTTCTACACCAAATACAAGGATCCACTCAAGTGTAGGGTAGAATGAAATAATTCCAACACATTTCTCTTCTTCAAACGCAGCCAGATTAATAATATCCTCTGATGCGTGTTCAATGGCATCCAGGTTGCTTTCCCATGAAATTTCCTGGAGAAATAAATGAGTGAAATTTTTTACTTCGTTTTGGGGAATGGCCTTGATTTTAACATCAGGAATTTTAATGTTGGTATTTTTTATTTTATCTATTTCAGTTTTGTAACAAAAATATTCCCTCTCAATTTTAAATCCTGTTTTTTCATATGCCCTGATCGCAGGTTTGTTATCCTGAAGGACTTCGAGGTAAAACTTCTGAACACCCTTTTCCTTTAATTTTGGAATTGCAAAATCAAACATTTTTCCGGCAATTCCCATCCCCCTGAATTCTTTTATTATTCCGGTTCCTGCATCAAATGCAGAATATCCTCCTTTGTAATAATCGATTCCGATACTGGTAAAACCAACCAGTTTATTTTCGGAAAAGGCACCAACAGAACAACTGAAATCAACCCTGCCTAACTTTGCTCTCCTGACAAATCTTTCCAGGGTCATATAACTCATATCCAACTGATAGTCTGAAAATGCTTCCAGCATGGTTTCGTGGATTTTTTCAGCAGGATAATTATTTAGAAAGCGTAATTCTGTTTGCATAATATTTTAAGAATATTTTTGAATGTGACAAAAGTTTTATAACGATTAATTTTTATAAGTAGCTGAATAAATTTTCGTTTTTTGAAAAATCCATTCAGAACGGAATCCAGAATCCTTCGATTCTGTAATACTTGTTATTAACCTGTTCTTTAAATTTAATTTTATGATTCCTGATATAATCCAGGAAAGTTAAAAGAAGTGTTCCTGAAAGAAGCATATTTCTGATTAATGGTTATTATTTTTTGGTGCTTAAAGATAGGTTATATAATTATTAATTCCTGAATATATCAAAAAAATCAATTTAAAAATAAAAAACCTTTTTGTCTTTTATTTGTTATCAATTAGTAATGTTTTCTTAATGTTTTGATTTATTAAAAACTGTAAATAAGAAAAAATGAAAATACCTTTCTACAATCAAAACTTTTCTTTATTCTTTTCAGAAAGTACAAATATTCCCGGTGACAACTGTTATGTTGTAAAAAGGAAATGTAAAAGAACCTCTTATGCACATTTAAAAGAGATGTTAAATGGCCTGTTACTTATTTTTTTAATAGGCCTGTTCCCGATAACGGTATTTGCACAGGGGCAATCCAATGAAAATGAGGCAGAGTGGAATGGTTATGGATATTCGCTTAAAAAAGTTGTTAGCAATACTTCCATTCCCAGTGGAGTAAATTTTAGTTATACGATATTATTTACAGCTCCTGCCGGGGCAACAACAGTAACCATTCAGGACATGATACCTCCTGCGCTTGAAGTTGTTTCACTGCCAACTCCTGCAATTGTGAACGGCGTTACACCTTCTCTTGTCCTTTCCGGGACACCTATGGTTAATGAGGTAGTTACATACACCCTGACCGGATTGCCTGTCGCAAGTGCTGCCTCTGGTTCATTCACAATCGTTGTTAAATTCAGGGAAGGCATAACCTGTAACGGTGCAGCCGCAAGAAACAGGGCAGGAATATTTGTAAACGGCGAGTGGCAATATACACCATATGTAAGTACAATTGCAACAGCAGCAGATCCCTGGGTAGTTTATAAATCTATCGTATCAGGGCCTGTAGTAAATCCATCAGGCGGTGCCTGTGGTTATATTATGGAACCCGGTGATACAGTTACTTACCGGTTATCGGTTATGAAAACAAGCCCTTATTACGGGAATGTTGTTGGTCAGCAGAATATGAACAATGCAGTTGTGACCGATATGCTACCACCGGGAGCCATCATGCTCAGCAGTACATGTGGTATTCCTGCCAATTCCACAGGTACAATTACCTGGATGCCCAACAGTGGTATACTTGATGCTGCCAATCCCTGGGCTTATTATTACTGTGATATTACAGTTTATTATCCTTCAGCATCATTTCCAAACGGAAGTTTTGTATACAACCAGGTCGACCTTGATGGTGATATGTGTAATCAACAGGTCAATCATCAAAGTAACCAGACGTGTATTGAAATTGGCCAGGTAATAGCTAATCCGAATGGCTTTTTCCAGAAGTACATCAGTCTTACAAACCGGGTTCCGGGGTGTAGCGGTTTGTACACAATTGTTTTCTGTAACAATGGAAACGTACCTTTAAGTGCCTTTAACATCGATGATGTTATTCCTTCAGGAGTTTCAGTTGACCAGGTGGCGGTTTATGGAGGCAGCGGAACTACAACCATGAATATTACTGCGAATTCAGGGGCAAATACAATCGCATCAGGGATCAGTTCAAGTTATTTCAATTCTGGAACTATTGGATACACAGTTAATGATTTGCAGCTACAAATGACCGGATCACTTCCTGTAGGAGCCTGTATATATTTCTACGTTTACTTTACAGTTGAGCCTAATCCAACCGGGACAATCGTAACAAACTGTGCAACCTTTAACGGACTTGCAAATGGATTAACCTTGCCTCAAACCTGTGTTTCATTTACAGTGGATGCCGGTGAGCCTCATGCCTGTATCCTGAAAGATATTTGTTCACCCCAAAGCAGTTATGAACCTGGAGATATTATCCGTATGCGTTTGCGTGTCCAGAATATAGGAAGTGCAACACTAAGCGGTGCCAATATCCAGGATATACTGCACAGCAACTTTACCTATGTGGGCAATGAAACTTATTATATTTCGAATACTTATAATCCACCCTGTTCCACTGGCAGTTCAATCCCTTCGGGAACTACAGCCTGGTCAGGTGTGACTTCATCCCATAGTGGAAATAACCTGTCGTGGAGTTTACCTGATATTTCTTCCGATTGCCAGCTGTTTTATGTAGCTTATTGCGGTTATTACGGAACATGGACTTTACCTTATTATTTTATTGAATTTGATGTTCAGGTAAGCAATACAGCCTTGCCTGGTGTAACTCCGAATGATTTTGACATTTATGGTGGAAATCTCTCAATGTCTGAAACATCCAATACAGTTTATGTTCTGGTAGTGGCCAGTTTCGGACAGGAAGTCCAAAAGGAAGTCAGTACAGATAACGGAT
This sequence comes from Prolixibacteraceae bacterium, assembly GCA_016930735.1. Taxonomy (GTDB): domain Bacteria; phylum Bacteroidota; class Bacteroidia; order Bacteroidales; family Prolixibacteraceae; genus JABMQB01. The sequence goes on along the minus strand of JAFGGF010000200.1, from coordinate 9,307 downwards.
CATCCTTTGCTTCTTCAGGGACCACCTCACCCGGGGCAACAGCACGTTATCGCCTGAGTTATAAAAATACATCAAATGTACCTGTTACTTCTGTCAATCTGGTTGATCTGCTTCCAAGGAACGATGGTACCAACGACTGGTTGGTTCTGAACCGTTCAGTTTCAAGAGGTAGCCAGTTTGATGTCACTTATAACAGCAATCACACCACTTCATTATTACCTTCTGGTACTCCACCTGTTCCGGTCTTGAATTATGCTTCCGGTTTGAATATCTGTTTACCGCCATTCGGAATTAATTCGGGGTGTAATCCTACAACATGGGGAACATCGCCCGATCAAAATATAAGGGTTAATTACGGTACATTCCTTCTGAGCCCTGCCAATACAGTAAGAGAAGAATTTGATGTCCTGATTCCTTCAAATGCTACAAGTCAGCAAACTGTTTGTAATGATTTTGCAGCTATTTCTACTGCAAGTTTCCTTCTGAATGGAAATCCTCAGTCAGTAGCATTAACTCCAATCGCGGCACCTCCGGTTTGTTTAACTATTGATACTACTTCTACATCCACATCCTGTTGCGACAGTATTTCAGTTGAGCAGTTTTCTGATCCAACGGGAGGGGGCGATTGTTGCTTCAGAATTACCACAGACTGCGAAGTGAAATCGATAAATGTTTCGGTTACAAACGGAACCTTAAATTCTGCTTCATGGAATTGTGGAAATTTGCCTTCTGGTTATATAGGGCAAAGCAGTTATACATTTGCTGCTAATAATTGTGTTGTTGATATGACTGCCTGTGTCAATCCCGGGCAGGGGCCGGTTTCAGTAAATGTTGCTATCGATTTTGCTAATGGCGAACGTTGTGAAAAAACCATTGACCTTGATTGTGGCACAACGCAAACACATTGCTGCGACAGCCTTATTGTTGAACGTGCACCCGGCGCCGATGGAATAATTGGTTGCTGCGCACGGATTGCCACAGAATGTGAAGTCGATTCTATTGTAGTTAATCTGGGAAATGGAACAATTTCGGCAGTGAACTGGAATTGCGGCCCACTTCCTTCAGGATTTATCGGGCAGAACAGTTTCACTTTTAATGCCAGTGGTTGTGCTACCGATATGACTTTTTGTATCGATCCTAATCAATCAGGAATTGTAATTGCAAATGTTACAGTTTATTTCTCAAATGGTGAGGTTTGTGAACGTGTACTCGACCTGGATTGTGTTGCACAGGAAAACTGCTGCGACAGTATCAGGATTCAGCCAGTTTCAGATCCGACAGGCATGGATGAATGTTGTGCTGAAATAATTTCTGAATGTGAAGTTGATTCGATTCTGGTAAAAGTAGGGAACGGAGTCCTGGCAACAGCAACATGGAACTGCGGCAACCTCCCTAATGATTATATCGGGCAAAACACCTATACATTTAATGTAAATCAGTGTGCTGCTGATTTGATTACATGCGTTGAACCTGATTCAACGGGAATTGTGACCATCAGTTACCTGGTTTATCTGCCAAACGGAGAAAAGTGTGAACAGCATATTGAGCTTGACTGTTTGGTTGTAGAAAAGAATTGCTGCGACAGTGTTAAGGTAGAACATTATCAATTGCCGGGAACCAATGAATGTTGTTCAAGGATTACAACCGATTGTGAAGTAAAATCGATTGATGTTACAATATCAAACGGAACCTTTGTTTCAACTTCGTGGAACTGTGGTAATTTGCCAACTGGTTATATTGGCCAATCAAGTTACACTTTTGCCCCGGAGAATTGTGCCATTGAAATGGTAAACTGTGTAACTCCTGATCAAACAGGTATTGTCACAGTAAACTATGTTATAAATTTTGCAAATGGCGAATCCTGTGAAAAAGTTGTTGAACTTGACTGTATGGTTTCAAATCACAATTGTTGCGACAGCGTGAGAGTTGATGTCCTTCCAGATGCTTCAGCAACCGGAAAATGTTGTGCTTGGCTGAGAACCGATTGCGATGTTGATTCAGTAAACATTAATATCACCAATGGTGTAATTTCATCAACAACCTGGAATTGCGGAGTGCTTCCTACCGGCTTTGTAGGACAGAGTAATTTTACTTTCAATGCCAACCTTTGCACTGTCGATATGATTACCTGTGTCGATCCTGATTCAACCGGAATTGTTTATATCGATTATGTTGTGTATTTCAATAACGGTGAAGTTTGTGATAAACGGATTCAGCTTGATTGTATCGATATGGAAGTAAACTGCTGTGATAGTGTCCGGGTCGAAAATGTTGTGAATGCTGATGGAACCGTCGGATGTTGTGCAAAACTTACTACCGATTGCGAAGTTGAATCGGTTGAAGTTTCGGTGTCAAACGGCACAATATCTTCGTCAATGTGGAATTGTGGAACTTTACCGTCGGGCTATATGGGGCAAAGTAACTATACTTTCCCTGCTAACGGTTGTATGGTTGAAATGACCAACTGTTTTGATGCACTTCAATCGGGTGTGGTAACGGTTACTTATACTGTTACATTCCTAAACGGAGAGAAATGTGAAAAGACAATTGAACTTGATTGTGAGGCTCCAACCTCCGATTGTTGCGCTTTGGTCGATTTTAAACTGAAATCTGTCTGGCCATACTGGGGGTCACAGGTTGGAACATTTAACATCACCAACCTTGATCCTTCATCTCCAATTTGTTCTGTGCTGATCAGTGCATCTCCTTCAGGGACGTTTACACCACTCAACCTTGTTGTCGATGGTGTTAATTCAACACAAACATGGAATTCTTCATCAATACCGGTAAGCGGTAACCTGAGCCCTGCAGCTGTAAATGATATTAAATTCAGCCTGTTTGGAAATTACAAAGGGACAATTACAATCTGTGTAGTAAAATGTGATGGTACGCGCTGTTGTTTTGATTTTAACTGGAATAAGAAAATAATTGTTGATGTAGGGATTGAAATTGGACAGCTGCCTGTTCCTGGTAAACTGGTGGCATTAACCTTAAATCCGGTAGTAACATCCGATATTCAGGAGAAAGTGAAATATGTTTCCTTTGGAATGGCTGATGAACAGGAAGTTATGGAATCGCAGGCAGAATTCTTTGCAATTTCAGGTACAGAGCACGAAGGAGACGATTATCCTGAAAACCTGGCAACACCGGTTGCTGCGTATATGAGTAAACACAATGCTTTCTTCGAAATAGGCACTCCAAAGGGAAGCGGTGAAGAACTTGGCGCCTTTAACCTGGTTATTAGCAATAAACTGCCAAAACTCGGTTGTACTTTATTCGATGAGGATGGCAATATTATTTTCTCCGGAGAAATTGATGTAAGTGAATCTGATACTTTAACCACATCAGTAATTCAACAAGGGAATTTATCAGGCAGCCTGTTTGAATTTATTAATCTGTATCCTAATCCATCCGATGGTTCATTTACTGTAAAATATGCAGTAGGAACTGATCGGAAAGTGGAAGTCAGGATTGTAGGCTCTCTTGGTAAGGTTGTAAAACTATTAACACCTGAAAATACCCAGCCCGGAATTCATGAATTAAATGTTGATGCCAACAACCTTCCGGGAGGATTTTATAAAGTTGTACTTTATTCCGAGGGTGATCTGCTAAGTAAATCTGCTGTGATAAAAAAATAGAATAATAATCAGTATAAAAAGGTTTTCTGCTTAATAAAGAAAACCTTTTTTATTGTTGTACAGTATTTGAATATTTCATAAATTATTATATGTAAATCTTTATCATATATTGTATGGTAATGGATTGTATTCTAAGAATTTAAAATAAAAGTGATAAAAAAAGGAAAATAAATTAATTATTATTTAAGAATCTATGAAAAGCATAAAAATTAATGTTATTCTGTTAATGTTATTTTACATTAATATTTCCTATGCTCAGGAAGTGATCGGAACTTCCGGTGGTTTTGATGAAAATTCAAATTTTCAGATTAGCTGGACAATAGGAGAACCAATGACAGAGACTTTCCAGGGATCCAATCTGGTACTGACTCAAGGTTTTCATCAAAGTTTTTTGTCGGTTACGGAAATCAGTTCAATTTCTTTATTATCGTTCGGTATTAAAGTTTATCCGAATCCTGTGCATACTTATGTCAACCTTTCTATTAGTGATGAAATCAGAAATGATTGGATTTACAGGTTATTCAGCCTTGATGGTAAATTATTGACTGAAAAACAAGTTGATTCGAATATTTCCCGGATTTCCATGCAGCGGCTTGTAGCATCAAACTACATCCTTAAAGTTTATAAAGACAATTCGGAGATCATAGCTTTCAAAATTGTTAAAACCCAATAATTTAAAGAATTTAAAACACATTTCAGAACATTCAATTAAATCAGTAAAAAATAAAGAGAATATGAAAAAACTATTTACATTTTCTGTTTTAACCCTTTTACTAAGTATTTCAGTATTAGCGCAAATCCCACAGGCATTTAAATACCAGGCTGTATTGCGTGATGCCTCGGGGCAGGTTCTTGCCAACCAGGAAGTGGTGATTTCTGTTTCGATTTTGCAGGGCAGCGCTTTAGGGGCAGAAGTGTTTGCTGAATCACATGAGTTAGCGACAAATGGGTTTGGGCTTGTTAATTTATCAATCGGGGAGATAGAACCGATAATGTTTTCATCTATTGACTGGTCGATGGGCCCCTATTTTGTAAAAATTGCGGTTGATGGGATTGAAATGGGTACATCCCAGTTATTGAGTGTACCCTATGCTTTACATGCAGGGTCGGTTGAAAATGACATGACAGAGGATGCCGATGCAGACCCAACCAATGAATTGCAAACCTGGGCTACCCTTCCTGGTATTCCTGCAGACATAGCAGATGGTGACGATATTGAAGATGCTGATGCAGATCCGACCAACGAATTGCAAACCTGGGGTACATTGCCTGATATCCCTGCAGATATAGCAAATGGTGATGATGTCGAGGATGCCGATGCTGACCCGTTAAATGAACTCCAGGTATTATCAATTAGCAATGATACTATCTTTTTGGAGAATGGCGGGTTCGTAAAGCTTCCGTCCGGATTTGACGGAAATTACAGCAGTTTGTCGGGGACCCCTGAAAATCTTAGCGATTTTAATAATGACCTGGGTTTTGTAACAAGTGCTGAAGATGCGGATGCTGATCCGACCAATGAATTGCAGGATTGGAGTACATTGCCAGGTATACCCACTGATTTTGCTGATGGCGATGACGTGGAAGATGCCGATGCAGACCCGGCCAATGAATTACAAACCTGGGGTACACTACCGGGCATCCCGGCAGATATAGCAGATGGCGATGATGTAGACGATGCGGATGCTGACCCGACCAATGAATTGCAGGATTGGAGTACACTTCCCGGAATACCTGCAAATATAGCTGATGGCGATGATATTGAAGATGCGGATGCTGATTCAACCAATGAATTAAATACCAATTTGGAGTTAGTGGGTTCCTTTCTGAAGGTTACCGATAATGGAGGTGAACTTTCTGTTGATTTGTCATCACTGATTGATGATAATGATTCAGACCCGACCAATGAATTGCAGGAATGGGGGACTTTACCTGGAATTCCCGATGATATTGCCGACGGTGATGACGTGGATGATGCGGATGCTGACCCAACCAATGAATTACAAAGCTGGGGAACCCTTCCAGGTATTCCTGCAGACCTGATTGATGGTGATGATGTGGATGATGCCGATGCAGATCCAACCAATGAATTAAATACCAATTTGGAGTTAGTTGGTTCCATTCTGAAAGTTACTGATAATGGCGGTGAACTTTCTGTTGATTTGTCGTCACTAATTGATGATAATGATTCAGACCCGACCAATGAACTGCAGGAATGGGGGACCTTGCCAGGAATACCTGATGATATAGCTGATGGCGATGATTTGGAAGATGCTGATGCTGATCCATCCAATGAATTAAATACCAATTTGGAGTTGGTTGGTTCTTTTTTGAAAGTTACCGATAATGGCGGTGAACTTTCTGTTGATTTGTCATCACTGATTAATGACAATGATTCAGACCCTACCAATGAATTACAAAGCTGGAGTACACTTCCAGGAATACCTGCAGATATTGCAGATGGCGATGATGTAGATGATGCAGACTCCGACCCAACCAATGAATTACAGGTATGGGGGACTTTACCCGGTATTCCTAATGACATTGCAGATGGGGATGATGTTGAAGATGCCGATGCTGACCCAACCAATGAATTAAATACGAATTTGGAATTAGTTGGTACCTTTTTAAAAGTTACTGATAATGGCGGTGAACTTTCTGTTGATTTGTCTTCACTGATTGATGACAATGATTCAGATCCAACGAATGAGTTACAGGAATGGGGAACTTTACCCGGTATTCCTGATGATATTGCTGATGGCGATGATGTGGAAGACGCGGATTCAGACCCTACCAATGAATTACAAAGCTGGGGAACGCTCCCTGGTATTCCTGCAGACCTGGTTGATGGTGATGATGTAAATGATGCGGATGCAGATCCAACCAATGAACTTCAGGATATAAGCCTTTCCGGAACAGAACTTTCAATAACCGGGGGTTCAACAGTTGATTTATCTGCACTTGGAACAGATAATCAGACATTGTCGATTAATTTTGACGAAATTTCAATAGAAAACGGGAATACAATTAAACTTCCGGAAGAAAGGGATCCGCAGGTAGGCCCGTTAACAACAGGCTATGTACCGGTATGGAATAGCTGGCGCCTTGAAAACGGTTCTATTTTTGACAATGGAAATATTGGTATAGGTACTACAACTCCAGGTGCAAATCTTGAAGTAGCAGGTGGTATACTGCACAGTGGTGGAAATTCGGTTGTTTCACCGGGATTGATTTTTTATGATGATGCTGGAAGTGGCGCTTTTAAGTATTTTGATAATACAAATACAGAACAAATTTTAGGTGGCACCTCAACAACCAATTATTTGTGGCATAGTTCTTCCGGTGACATTATTGGACCCTCTGATGTTATCGTACAGTCAAGTTTAGCTGTTGGTATGGATGCTGTACCCGGCGAGAATTTTGGCTTTGCAACAATCCTTTTAAAAGAGAATAATACAAGAATAAAATTTGAAGACACCAGTGTAGGTTCCTTTCCTTCTAATGATTGGATGTTAGTTGCCAATTCATCTTCAAATGGTGGTGAAAATTATTTCGCTATCCAGGATTTTGACAGCGGAAATCTGCCATTCCTGGTAAGGGCAGGTGCTCCAAACAATTCTCTGTATGTGGCACCAAATGGAAATGTTGGAATTGGTATAGCCAGCCCTGCCAGAAGCCTGCATATTAATGATATTCTGCGACTCGAACCAACAAGCGAACCAGGCTCGCCTTCAGCCGGTGATATTTATTTTGATTCTACAACAAATAAATTACGTTGTTATGATGGTACTACATGGAATGACTTGTGGTAAAATATTAAATATCTGATTATTATTTAATCAAAATAATTTTCCGAGGTTTAGCCTCGGATTTTTTTATTAAAGATCAGAATTTTTAAAGGCTATTCAATTATCTGGATAGCCTTTTTCTATGAACCTATGTTAAAAAAAATAGAAGTTGTTTGTTGAACGATAAAATAAATATCTTAAATTTGTTGTATTACTGTAATGAAATTCAGGGCATTGCCTGTAATCTAAAACTATCTTGGGTGATGAATGAATGAAAAGAACTATATTTAATAAGTCTTTTTTGTATTTTTTATAGAAATTTTTCTTTACTGTTCAGTTGGAACATGTAAATCTTGTTTTGAAACCGTGATTATGGTTATTGGTCTTATAACTTAATTTTTGCAATAAAAGAATCGCATACAGTTAATTGATCTGATCAGAATAACTGAAATATCAAGGTTTATTTAGGTATCGATTTATTTTTAAAGTATTTAAAATTCATATGGACAGATTGTTATAAAAATTTTCTTATCCAAGCCAGATAAATGTTAAGCCTGATTGAGTAAGAAAATTTTAAAAAAAAAAATTAAAAATCAACTAAAAATGAAATTGAAAGTATTTTCACTAATGTTTTCAGTAATGCTGATTTGTGTTGCTGCAGAAGCTCAGTCCCCCCGGTCATTTAATTACCAGGCAGTGCTTCGCGATGCCTCGGGGCAGGTGTTGGCAAATCAGGATGTGGAAATTGGTATTGCCATTTTGCAGGGCAGCACATCCGGAGTTGAAATATTTTCAGAAATCCATTCTGAAACAACCAATAATTTCGGATTGGTAAACCTTGAAATTGGTTCCGTCAATCAGGGAGGAATGGAAACTATCGATTGGGGGGTAGGTCCTTATTTTGTCCGGATTTCTGTCAATGGTACCGAAATGGGTACCAGCCAGCTTTTAAGCGTGCCTTTTGCCATGCATGCCATTTCTGTTGAAAACGATGCTGTTGATGACGCTGATTCAGATCCGGCAAATGAAATTCAGGATATTTCACTAGATGGGCATGAACTTTCAATTACAGAAGGAAGTACTGTAATACTCCCCGACCAAGTGGACGATGCCGATGCTGATCCGGCAAATGAAATCCAGGTTATTTCAATAAGCAATGATACCATATACCTATCCGATGGCGGTTATGCAATAATCCCAACAGGATTTGATGGTAGTTTTACCAGTCTGACAAACATCCCTCCGAACCTTGATACTGATTCAACAGACGATTTCGACGGGCAGTACAGCAGCCTCTCAGGAGCCCCGGGAAATATCAGTGAATTTACCAACGATACCGGTTATATTACCTCGCCGGACGATGCAGATTCTGACCCTACCAACGAATTTCAGGTTCTCTCGGTCAGGGGAGATACCATTTTCCTTTCCGATGGCGGCTATGCAAAACTCCCGTCAGGATTTGATGGTAGTTTCTCCAGCCTGACAGATGTCCCGCCAAATCTTGATACCGATGTGACCGATGATTTTGACGGGAAGTACAGCAGCCTTTCAGGAGTACCTGAAAATGTCAGTGAATTTATAAACGATGCCGGTTACATAACAAGTCCAGACGATGCGGATGCTGACCCGACAAACGAATTCCAATTTTTGTCGGTAAGTAATGATACTATTTACCTGACAAACGGAGGTTTTGTAAAACTGCCTGCTGGATTTGATGGTAGTTTTACCAGCCTGACAAACATCCCTCCAAACCTCGATACCGATGCCACCGACGATTTCGACGGGCAGTATAGCAGCCTTGCCGGGGTGCCTGAAAATGTCAGCGAATTTACCAATGATGCCGGGTACATCACAAATCCTGATGATGCCGATGCCGACCCG
>JAFGGF010000199.1 GCA_016930735.1 Prolixibacteraceae bacterium | reverse complement strand
TGGAGTAGATGAAGTTTACCATTGTGCGGCCATTGTTTCGTTTCGGTCTTCGGAACGTAAAAAAATGATAGCAAATAATGTTGAAGGGACTTCAAACCTGGTTAATGCCTGTATTTATAACAGAGTTAAAAAGTTTTGCCATGTAAGCTCCATTGCAGCACTTGGGCGGAATTCAAATGGCGAGCCTGTTACTGAGCAAACCAGTTGGGTTCCTTCGAAAAAGAATTCAGGTTATTCCGAAAGCAAATTTTATTCTGAAGCAGAAGTGTGGAGAGGAATGCAGGAAGGATTGGATTCAGTAATTGTAAATCCTTCCATTATTCTTGGCCCGGGCGACTGGCAAAGCAGCAGCGCCAAACTTTTTCAAACCATTTTTGACGGGATGAAATTTTATACAAAAGGTGTTACCGGTTATGTCGATGTACATGATGTTGTAAGTGCAATGGTTTTACTGATGGATGATAATCATTTTGAAAAATCAAAAAACCAGCGTTTCGTTTTAAATGCCGAAAACTGGAGTTACCAGGATTTGTTTTTTTCAATTGCTGATGAACTGGGGAAAAAGCGTCCATCGGTTTATGTTTCTGATGCTTTGCTGGGATTATCCTGGAGGTTGGCAGCTATGGGAAGTGTTTTTACCGGTAAACCTTCTGCCATTACAAAAGAAACCGTTGCCAATTCGAACCAGAAATTTAATTTTGATGGCACAAAAATAATATCTGTTGCAGAAGATTTTCAGTACAAAAAAATCTCCACTTCAATTCAGGAAATTTCTAAAATCCTCTTAAAAGAAAGGCAATAAGATTTTAAAACCTGAGCAATGGATGGCATTTTCAAAGCGAAAAGGATGGAATCGCTTTGAGCGATGCTATCCGAAACACTAAAAAACTTGCATATAATTTTACGGATAGCATCTACCTTCCTTCGTAAGGAATAGATGCCATCCTTTTTCAACATCGTTTTGCAGGTTCTGCAATGGAATTAAATGATTATTAACCAGGGGAGTTTTTTTTTGAACCACCCCGTCCCCGATGGCCATCGGGGCCACCCCTCCTTGTTAGGAGGGGAATTTTTCGTAGTGGGATTTTCTTTTTCTTGTTGATAATAAACGATCAGAATTTAAATTCTCCTCCCAAAGAGGAGGAGTACTCACGCTTGCGTGAGGGAGTGGTATTTTTCACATTCAAAATTCTTGTTTTTAAAGATCAAACAAAAAAGGGCACAATGAAATCCATTATGCCCTGAAATTTATTCGGTATAAAATAACTATAATCCAAAAGCTATTTTTATTTTTTCAACATAATCCAGTTTTTCCCAGGTAAAAAGTTCCACTTCTTTTTCGACTTTTCCCAGGTATGGAGTTTCAAATGTTTTCGTAACGTTAACCGGAGTTCTTCCCATATGGCCATAGGCAGCAGTATCAAGGTAAATCGGGTTTCTGAGTTTTAACCTTTCTTCAATTGCTGCGGGACGAAGGTCAAAAATTTCTGCTACTTTTTTTGCTATGTCGCCATCACTTAAAACAACGTTTTTCCTACCATATGAGTTTACATAAACACCCACAGGTTTTGCTACACCAATTGCATAAGCAAGCTGTACAAGTATTTCATCGGCAACACCCGCTGCCACAAGGTTTTTTGCAATATGGCGTGAGGCATAAGCTGCCGAGCGGTCAACTTTCGAAGGGTCTTTCCCTGAAAAAGCACCACCTCCATGAGCTCCGCGCCCTCCGTAAGTATCAACAATAATTTTACGCCCTGTCAGTCCTGTATCGCCATGAGGTCCCCCGATAACAAATTTACCGGTTGGATTAACGTGGTAAATGATATCATCTCCGAATAAAGCCTGAATTCTTTCAGGAAGTTTTGCTTTTAATCCAGGAATGAGAATTTTGATTACATCTTCCCTGATTTTGGCTAGCATTGGTTCATCAGCATCAAACTCATCATGTTGAGTTGATACAACGATAGTTTGTATTTTAACCGGTGTATGATCATCGGCATATTCAATGGTAACCTGCGATTTTGAATCGGGGCGAAGGTAGGTCATTTGTTTTCCTTCTCTCCTGATTTCAGCCAGTTCCAACAGGATTTTATGTGATAATTCCAAAGAAAGGGGCATGTATTCATCCGTATCCTTACAGGCATAACCAAACATCATCCCCTGGTCGCCTGCACCCTGATCGTTTTTATCAGCTTTGTCAACTCCCCGGTTAATATCAGGGCTTTGTTCATGTATTGCAACAAGCACACCGCACGAATCTCCGTCAAAACGGTATTCAGCTTTTGTATAACCTATCTGGTTAATTACACTTCTGGTAACTTCCTGAACATCGACATAGGTTTTTGATTTTACCTCACCGGCAACAACTACCTGTCCGGTTGTAACCAAAGTTTCAATTGCCACTTTTGAATCCGGGTCGAAAGCCAGGAACTGATCCAGCAATGCATCCGAAATCTGATCAGATACTTTGTCGGGGTGCCCTTCCGAAACCGATTCACTTGTAAATAAATAACTCATAATTCCCAAAATTTTGCTCCCGATAGTAATCAGGATGGTTAAACTTAAAAATTGTGGGATAAGTGATTGAATGGATTTTAATCCGATTGTTTTAGCATTTTTTGCGTGGTTGCAATCAATCACAAATCTGTCCACTTAACGGACGCAAAAGTAATATACTTTTCAGGAAAAAAAAAGATGTTTTGGTTTTTTTTGATTGATAAGGATTACTAACTATATTTTATAGTCTTCACATTCTGATAGCTTTCTCTTTCCAAAATGTAATTTTCAGCGACTTAACGGGATATTCGGGGCGCCGCATCTGAATTAACGGGTAAGTTTTTGGAAAACCGATTCAAGGCTTTGAGTATTTTCCTGCATGGATAGCAATATGAGGTTATTTTTTACTGCAAACTTAAATATCTCAGGGCGAAGGTCATTTTCAGTTTCGATTAACCATTTACCATTTTTAAATATAGCATCAATAATACCCGGAATCTGAAGAATTTTTTCGATTTCCACATCTTGGTCAAACTCAATTATTAATGAAGGAATGTTTTCGAGCAATTTGTTTTTTAATTCTTCAACTTTTCCATCGGCAACAATCACTCCCTGGTTAATAATTACAGCCCGGCTACATATTGCTTCCACTTCCTGCATGATGTGCGATGACAGGAGGACAGTTTTTTCTATGCTGATTTTCCTGATCAGGTTCCTGACTTCTTCCAGTTGGTTCGGGTCGAGCCCGGTTGTAGGCTCATCCAGTATCAATACCGAAGGATCGTGAATCAGAGCCTGCGCAATCCCGACACGTTGCCTGAACCCTTTTGATAAAGCGCCAATCTTCTTATGTTGTTCGCTGCTTAATCCGGTTAATTCAATAATTTCACCAACTCGTTGTTTTTTATTCCTTAGTTGATAAATGCCTGCTGTGATTTGAAGCGATTCTCTGACATAAAGGTCGGTATAAAGAGGATTGTTTTCAGGGAGGTAGCCGATATTTTTTCGTATTTCTGTGTTTTTAACCGATATTTTATTTGATTGAATAAAAACTTCTCCTTCATCGGGGTTCAGGTAGCCGGTAATAATTTTCATTAAAGTTGATTTACCCGCACCGTTAGGCCCAAGGAATCCAAGAAGTTCTCCCTTGTTCACGCTAAACGTTACAGAATCAAGGGCTTTCTTATCCCCGTAGGTTTTTGTAATATTTTTTATTTCTATCGACATATTTTAATAACGTAAACAAAAATAATCTATTCTTTTTATTTTAGAGAATTCCCTTAAATTTGCATCTCGGCAATACGGATTTTAATATGAAAGATTTACATTTTAACTATGTAAAAGATTTAACCAGGTACCAGCGGCAGAAAACGTGGGAGGTTAGAATAGGAGATAAGCCTTTGGGGGGGAATAATCCTATCCGTATTCAATCGATGACTGATACCGACTCTAAAAATACGGAAGCCACAGTCAATCAGATTCTGAGCATTGTAAAGGCCGGAGCCGATTATGTGCGAGTTACAGTAAAAGGCATGAACGATGCCGAAAACCTGAAAAATATCAAAGAAGAATTATTAAAATTGGGGTGTACAACGCCCTTAATTGCTGATATACATTTTAATCCCCGCCTTGCAGAAGTTGCTGCAAAATACGTTTCAAAAATTCGTATTAATCCCGGAAATTTTTACGATAAAAGAGCTCAGTTTAAACAACTTTTGTATAACGATGAAGAGTATCGGGCTGAACTCGAAAAGATTGAGCAGCAGTTTATTCCTTTTCTCGAAGTCCTGAAAAAAACAAATACTGCTTTACGGATCGGTGCAAACCAGGGTTCTCTGTCAGACCGTATCATGAGCCGGTATGGCGACACACCTGCCGGAATTGTTGAGTCGGTAATGGAATTTTTGCGCATATGCCAGAAAGTTGATTTTAAAAATGTCGGGATTTCTATAAAATCGAGCAACACCCGTGTAATGGTGTACACCGTACGGTTGTTTAACTTTAAAATGCGGCTCGAAGGGATGAAATATCCCCTCCACCTTGGGGTTACTGAGGCCGGCGAAGGAGAAGAAGGACGAATCCGTTCTGCAGTTGGGATCGGAGCTTTGCTGGCAGACGGAATCGGTGATACAATAAGGGTTTCACTTACAGAAGCACCTGAAAAGGAAATCCCGGTGGCAAAAAAATTGATAGATCATTTTAAATCATATCAGGATCATCAACCTATAGTAGCACCCTTGCATGCCCAGACCAATCCTTTTGAATATGAAAGGCGTTCAACAAGGCCTGTATTAAAACTGGGGGGCAGGCAGTTGCCTGTAGTAGTTGCCCACCTTGGCGACCGGTCTTTGAATGAATTGTTGCCCATCAGAGGAAGGCTGATCCCTGATTATTTTATTTCAGAAAACAGGATTTTTGATATTGAAGGGAATGAATATCCGATTATTGGCATTGAAGAATATTTATATGAAAGTACCCGTTGGGGCAGGATGAAATTTATCAGGACCATTAAACCTGAATTTGATAAATTTATGAGGGAAAATCCCGAAATTATTACCAAACTCAAACAAACACGCAAAACGGTCCTGATCCTGGAAAGTTTTAATAAAAATCCTTTTGCTGA